>DALC01000093.1:1586-4835 GCA_002499325.1 Euryarchaeota archaeon UBA538 | reverse complement strand
TACGACTACTGGGCCGTGAACGGCAGTAAACACATGCTGGAATTGGCTGATACCATGATTGATCTCAAGCTCCCAGTCCTGCTTGTTGCTCCTAAGAATACCGATTACTCATTCATCGAGCAGGATGATAGCGTGATGAGAGATAAGGAAATTGAGGTCACAAAGATGGACTGGGACGATCCTGTCCCCCACATAAAAAATGAGGAAGGGCGACCTACTAAGGGAAGGGATGCTCTCTTCATGGGCCTCGGAGATGTAATTTTCCCGGGCATGCTAGTCATCTCGTCAGTTTCATTTCTGCCTCAAACTGGGGGGGAAGTGACTTACTTCAGTGCTTTTGGTGTAATGTATGCTGACTCCCTGACAGTAGCTATGGGCACACTGTTTGGAGGTCTTTTAGGCTACTTTGCATTAATGACCCAAGTCGCCAGGGGAAAGCCCCAGGCAGGCCTTCCACTCTTGAACGGAGGGTCTATTTTGGGCTATCTGGTTTCTGGATACTTCGCTCTCGGAATTGGTAATCTTTGGCAAGACATCACATTCTTCTGATGTTTTCTCCCGATTCCTTGAAAGTCAATAGGCCTGTCCTAGACCTGATTACAGTGCTGGACATTGCCATGTTTCGTGAGAATGCTGACATGATTAGGGCGGATCATGACAGAAGAGGAATCTCTCATGATTCAATAGATGAAATAATTAGATTGGATGAAGAGTGGAGGAAGGCACAATACGATACTGATCAGATAAGGAGGCAAAGGAACTCCGCGGCAAAGGGGATTGCTGATGCTAAAAAGTCAGGAGATAGCTCGCGTGCTGAGGAAATTCTGTCCGAGGTTGCGGATCTCGGAGAGAGGATTGCAGAACTGGGGGCCAAGGCTGACGAGTGTCTGAGAAAGAGGGACGAGCTTAGGATGAGAGTTCCAAATATCCTACATCCAGACGTCCCGATGGGAGAAGACGACCAGAAGAATACTCTCCACAGCCTCCATGGATCCAAGGTTGAGTTCGATTTTGAGGCGAGGAATCACAATGAGCTAATTGAGATGAATGGCTGGGTTGATCAATCCAGGGGAGCCAAGGTAGCTGGAAGTAGATTCTACTTCATGCAGGGAGATTTAGCTAGAATGGAGATGGCTCTCCAGCAATTTTCGGCTGACTTTCTCATCGAGAGGGGTTACACATTAGTACAGCCTCCACTAATGATGAATCGAGATGCTTACGAAGGTGTGACTGACTTATCTGACTTTGAAACGGTAATGTATGGAATAGAGCCTGATAACTACTACCTCATTGCTACTAGCGAGCATCCTCTGACTGCAATGAGGATGGATGAGATAATCGATCCCAACGAGTTACCCGTGAAGATTGTAGGGGTCTCCCAATGCTTCAGGAGGGAGGTTGGTGCCCATGGACTCTCTGATAGAGGGATATGGAGAGTACATCAATTCGCTAAGATTGAGCAGATAATTGTATGTCATCCTGAGGAATCATGGAATCATCATGAAGAGCTTCTAGAGAATGCCATTCAGCTCTGGGACAGTCTGGGTCTCCACTATAGAGTAGTGAACATATGTACTGGTGATATGGGTACCGTAGCCGCCAAGAAGTATGATTTGGAAGCATGGTTACCAGGTGCAGGCTCCTACAAAGAGGTTGTCTCTTGCTCCAATTGTACGGACTACCAGGCGAATAGGCTTAGGATGAGGTACAGGACTAAAGAGGGCAATGAGGCAGTCCATACTCTCAATTCCACAGCAGTAGCCACTAGTAGAGCACTAGTAGCGATAATGGAGCAGAACCAGTTGGAGGATGGAAGAGTCTCGGTTCCTGAGGTTCTAAGGCCATACATGGGAGGAAAAAAAGTCCTCGATAAGCTGGGTTGAAATATTGATTAATCTTCGCTAATCCATGGTTAGATTGTTTTACTTTGCTCAATAAAAACGATTGCAGATATATTCGAAACCATCCAACACGATGCCGCGAGTAATTGAAGAATGTCTCCGTTGGAGCTAATGCCGTATGTGAAGACGCTGATAATCCAACATAGGCTTGCAAGAGTTTGGCCCATCCATTCGAAACTCATCATCTTCTCGATACGAGTCTGTGAAATGCGTGATTTCATGCTAGTAATCTCACCATTCAGTACTTCCTTTTGATCTAACAAGTCAAGCACTCCTGGCCACAGCAGGAAAGATCATCCAGGTACATGCCCCAACTCTTGTATGCCTCAACAAACTCGTCGGTTGGAATATCCATTGACTCGGCTATTGCTTGTGCCACAATGGCGAATCGTTGACGATACTTGAAAATGAAACAGAAAATGTGACCATCATGTCTAACCGAAGGACCGCAGAGATACATTCCCTGTGTGGTTGTTGATTCGTCGCTGTCATTTATGACTGGGAAACCATCTTCTCTCATATCAAACAGATGAGAAACAAACTTGTGGCTACCAGTAAATCCCCCAGCGAGCAGAGGTTGATTGGGTGTGCTGAAAGTCTGACCATCAGCCGTTTTCAGAACATAGACTCCATCCTGATGAGTAACTGATTTGACTGGAGTATTAGGAAATAATTTCGTATTTTTCTCAAACATTGGATTATCCATTCTCTCGAATGAAAATGTGGAAAGTGAGACGCTAGGGTCTGATGTTTCCTCCAACCATGGGGCATTCATATCAAAAAGGCGAATTTTCTTGTCGAGATTAGAAAGATGGACAGCAGCATCTATTCCACTTTCATATCCCCCTATTATGAGGAAGTCATCGCCTTCAAGATCACTGTATCTTGAAACTGTGGACGTGTGTCTGCAAAGCTCACTACCATTGAAGCCCTTTAGATTGGGGTACTGATACTCTCCAGCAGACCAAATAACAAACTTTGACTTGAGAATACCCTCGTTGGTGTTAACAGTAAAAATATCATTCTTCTTCTCGATATTCTTCACTTCAGTATTCTCCTTGAGTGGTAGTTCGAAGAATTCTGCTATCCCTTGTAGGTGTTCTGCATACTCTGCCCCGGTTGGGTGCTCCACTCTCATACTGAATGCGGGAGATATGCCAATAGCGATTGAATTGAGGTCAAGCATTCCAATGGAATTACTCGGGAATGATGGTGTGATGAATTTTGTCTCGTCTGGCCAAGCGGCAAATGATGCTCCCACTGTTTTTCTATCTACTATCACGAAGTTTTCAACACCGGCGTGCAATAATGCGATACCAACTCCTACCCCGGCGGCCCCCGCACCAAC
>DALC01000093.1:1057-1193 GCA_002499325.1 Euryarchaeota archaeon UBA538 | reverse complement strand
TTGGTAGGCATGATACAGCGCCCATTAATAGTTTTTTAAAATATTGTAATAATAATACGGAAAAGCTATTTTATTAATCTTGCAATTAGATTGCTGTATCACTTGGTGGTAATCGAAATTTCTATCCATTTCGAGG
>DALC01000093.1:0-732 GCA_002499325.1 Euryarchaeota archaeon UBA538 | reverse complement strand
AGTATTACTGCCGTCTGCTGTACTCTTAGGCTTACCGATTCTAAGTTTCTCCTCAACTATTGGAGGTATTGCACTTGAGTCGCGAGGCACGCCGGTTCGTACCCCTGATAGTTCAAATCGCTTGGCATCAAGTATGNNCCAAAGGGACCAGTACATTGGCTTCAGGAAAATATGAACAGAGGTTTCCCCTTGGTATGTCATACGGGACCACCTTCCATCTCTCAGAGTGAATTCGCCTTTGCTTCCAGTGACTTGTTAGATTTACTTCTTGGCCTGCTGATACCCCAATCATAGCCATGTCCTGCTCATTCATCATGACCACCCTCCTGGCATTGTAGATTCCCCTATACCTATCATCCATTCCATAAATTGTGGTGTTGTATTGATCGTGACTTCGGACTGTCATCATAATGAATCTAGAATCATCTATTTTTCTATCTGGAAGATTATGGCAGAAGAATTGTGCCTTTCCAGAGGGGGTATTCCAAGTTGGTCCGTCTCTGGGACCATTAGGGAGATAGAAGCCCCCCTTTGTTCGTACCCTGGAATTATAATCCTCAAATCCAGGTATACATCTGGAGATGAGATATCTGGTGTTCTCATGATGATGATAAATATTCCAGTCAAGGGGCCCTTTTGGATAGAGGGCATGACCAATCCTACAGACTATCTCAGATTCGGACAGAAGTGCATCGGAGGCTGGTTCCAGTGTGCCATTGCTAGAGTGAACTA
>DALC01000095.1 GCA_002499325.1 Euryarchaeota archaeon UBA538 | reverse complement strand
CCCTCAATTTCCCTGAATTGACGTCTAATTTCAGTTATCATGGCTTCAGCAGCTCTACCGACGGATTTCATAGTCATGGCGGCTACCACGAAGGGCAATCCACCTCCGATAAGAAGTCCGATTACCACATCGGGATTGGTAAGTGAAAGATCAGCCGCGCTCAGTGATGCACTGGTTTTGTAGGCCGCGAAAAGAGCCAATGCAGTTAGAGCGGCACTCCCAATAGCGAATCCTTTTCCTATAGCAGCAGTGGTATTTCCTATAGAATCGAGGCCATCCGTGATATCCCTGACATCCTTTCCTAACCCTGACATCTCTGCAATTCCACCAGCGTTGTCGGCAACAGGCCCATACGCGTCAACTGTCATTGTAACTCCAACAGTACCTAGCATTCCCATAGCGGCCATTGCTATGCCATAAAGCCCCATATCCCCGCCGTTCATAACATCATTAGCGCCGTATATTCCTGCAGATATTAGCAATACTGGAACCATTACAGACTCCATACCAACAGCTAGTCCCGCTATAGCATTGGTCGCACTACCTGTCTTGGACGCCTCTCCGATGTACGGTATCGCCTTTACCTTGAAACCGAATACAGGTTCTATTCCAGTGTAGTACTCAGTGACTAATCCGATTAGTATTCCTACCAAGCTACCAATTGCAACTGCGAATATGACTTGAGTATCCATATCATAGTAGTCTAGAGCTAGATAGCCAACTCCTATGAAGAGACCCGCTCCGATGAAAGTAGTATTTCTTAGAGCTGCTCCAGCGTCCATATTCTTCATGGCTGAGATGGAGAATACGCCAACAATAGAGGCAAGGTATCCGACGATAGCCAGAAGTATTGGTATCATCAGATACTCAGTCCCCATCTCGTCGCTGGCAGACGCAATCACCATAGCCGCAATTATCGAACCTACAAAAGATTCGAAGATGTCAGCACCCATGCCGGCAACATCTCCGACATTGTCACCAACGTTATCTGCGATAACGCCAGGATTTCTCGGATCATCCTCAGGTATTCCAGCCTCGACTTTTCCGACCAAATCAGCTCCAACATCAGCGGCTTTAGTGTATATGCCCCCTCCAACACGAGCGAAAAGGGCAATTGATGATGCACCCATACCAAACCCAGCAATATTAGCCACTGTTAGGAATTCTGTCTCCGTGAAGTAGAACATCAGTGAAATTCCAAATAGCCCTAGTCCTCCTACTGCTAGGCCCATTACAGCCCCTCCGTTGTATGAGGTGGTTAGTGCGGATGCCTGGCCACCACTAGCCGCTGCTTGGGCTGTTCTGCCATTGGCGCTAGTAGCAGATTTCATTCCACTGAATCCTGCTGCCCCACTGCATAGTGCACCTATTATGAATGCTACAGTTGTCTCCATTCCAAGGTCATCGTTGTAGCTCCCTCCGACAAACAAAAGAGCGGCCACGACAGCAATGAATATGGTGAGCATTCTGTATTCAGCAACCATGAAAGCCATGGCTCCATCCTGAATACGCTCGGTGATTTTTGCAACTGTCTTGTTCTCAATCTCTATTGAATCAACTTTCCTGTATAGCATGAATGCGACAAGTAGGCCGAATACGCCCACACCCATTCCTATTGTTCCTAGTGTCTCTCCCTCTATCATGGTATCAACCTGTATCGGTCCCGCGACAAAAGTCCTACTTATAATTCAAGCCGTAAAAAAACACTTTTGAAGTCAACTAAGGAGCATGTCCTAAAACCACATTGGCAAAAGATTCGAGAACTCCAGCACCATCATGATCTTTCTGGAATGATAGCATCTCAGCCTCACTAATGTGACCCCATTCGAATGCACGCTCGATCCTGTGTTTAGCCGCTTCTGGGTGGAATTGCACCCCCCATGCAGGTAACTTATCCCCATTTGCGCCTAGAACTCTAATTGCAGTAATCTCGTTATGGGAGGCAGAGCCAAGGAGGATAGAGTTTTCTGGCATAGTGACTACGTGATCTTGATGTGAGTAAACTACGGCTGGACCAACGTCTTCCATCCTCCGTAAATCAAATAATATATCTTCATGTCCTTTCTCGTTTAGTTTCATATTCCAAATTCCGCTCGACATACTATCTGCTCTAGTGACCTCCGCACCGAGAGATTTGCACAGAAGCTGGTGACCAAAACAAATACCGAGAGTCGGAGTCCCAGATTTCGAAGACACCCTCATTAGAGACGATGCACTATCCATCCAATCTTCCCACATTGTGACATTTTTCCTCGAACCAGAGCAAACAACCGCATCGATCTTTATCGAATCTAGCCACTTGGCCATTTCGAGGTCTTTCTTTCCGGTTGGCAGTGCCACTCTGTAGAATCTGGCCATATTCTCTCCCATTGGAACCTCGCAACTTTCCCAGAATGGATAATCGTGGTCCCAATTTGGAACATCTTCCTCCCCTATGAAGTAAAGCCCTTCTTCATTAGCCTTAATTCCAGATTCTTTGGATTGCATGTGCGGAGTGAGTAAGAAGATATCGACATCACCTTCCCTTGCAATCGGGTGAATAACCTCCTGGTTACCTCCATGTCCGAATTCGGATCTTTCAACAAGAAGGTCGAGTAATAGCACGCGCGTAGTACGACTCATGGTTGTGGGAAGAGGCGATTGCTTGAAAGCCCCCCGTATGTACAGAGGTATGGGGCGGACATGGTAGATAAGCAGTTGATACTGGATTCTGTAGGCCCGGTTCAAGCAGTTCTTGATGCTCACGATGGGGTTGTGAATGTCATAGATACTACTGGGGGAGTAATTTCTATCTCGCTAGAGGGTGGCTGTACAGGATGTAGTGCTACTCCGATGACAGCAATGCAAATCTACTACTCCCTGATGAAATTAGAAGAAGTCAATGATGTAATATTTGTCAACGGCGAACTCCCTGCTTACATGAGGTCCTTCATCGATGATAAGATAGGTGGAGAAAGCTAACGATTTTCTTTCTTCAACTTCATAATTTGATGAGGATTAGCCTCGCCTTGAACATCTTTCCCTTTCAAGTTCAGAGAGGCAGATATCGCAACCACAACTGCGATCAGAGCCATTGGAAGTGCAACGTTACCCGATCCCCAAAGCTCACCGCCCAGAAAATCGAATATAGTTAACAGAACAGCAGAAGTTATACAGAGTGTTGCGATCGACCTTTGCGCAAGAACCTCTCCTCTACCACTTCTTGAGAATGTTCCGATTGACATCCAAAGTATTGTGGATATTCCGCACATGCTCAAAGAAATTGTCTCTACAATCTCGACAAGTCCGTCTACCATGAACGCCCTGATGAGTCAATACTTGTGAGGGTTGGGGGAGTTTGTTTTATCCATGGAACATTACGAACCTTCAACAAAGGTGAGTCACAGCGATAACCATGGGCGTTCTACGCGGGTTGAGCCTAGCTTCAATTGTGGCCCTTCCAGCGTTTATATTGGGCTTCATTGCATATGTGGCTATTGCAAATGCAAGAGGTGCTACAATAGATGCAACTGAATGGGAAACATGGATGTTCCTCCCTTGCTATGGGGTTCCTATGTTTTGCATGTTTGTAGCATTCATCTTTGGAATAAGGTCTAGTAGGGTGGAAGAACAGTGAAAAGATCCGAAAAGG
Source organism: Euryarchaeota archaeon UBA538 (assembly GCA_002499325.1). Classification (GTDB taxonomy): domain Archaea; phylum Thermoplasmatota; class Poseidoniia; order Poseidoniales; family Thalassarchaeaceae; genus MGIIb-O5. Next base: position 3,768 of record DALC01000095.1, on the reverse strand, counting down.
CCAGGAGAATAGGCGACCAACTAGACTCACTATACCCAGAAACACCAATACCCCTGGATCACAAAGACAGCTACACTTTACTCGTCGCAGTGATGCTTTCTGCCCAAACTACAGACAAAAAGGTGAATGAAGTCACACCATCATTGTTTGATATCGCTGATTCTCCAGAAAAGATGGCCAGACTTGAAGTCGAAGAGATAAGATCTCTAATCAGAGAAATAGGTTTGGCGCCAACAAAGGCAAAGAACCTCAAAAAGATGGCCGAGCAGATTATTGACTCAGGTGGAGAATTATATCCAGATTGGGATTTCCTCGAGTCTTTGGCAGGAGTTGGCCATAAAACAGCCAGTGTGGTCATGGCTCAGGCTTTCGGGGTTCCTGCATTTCCAGTTGATACTCATATCCATCGTCTGGCCGATAGGTGGGGCCTTTCCAACGGGACCAATGTGGTAAAGACCGAGAGAGATCTGAAGAAGGTTTTCTCAAGGGACACATGGAATCGAAGACATCTCCAGATCATCTACTTTGGAAGGGAGTATTGCCCGGCTAGGAATCATGATCTGTCGGAGTGTCCCATATGCTCGTGGGCATCTACAAAGAAGAGAATCAGACAAGGGAGGTAGTAATTTGATGATTTTTCGAGGCAGGATTACTTCATCGGGCTTCGAAAGTGGAGACTCATTGGTAATCGGTGACTGGAATGAGTCGCCATTGGGGGCCTTCACCAACATAATGTGGTCCAAACCAGATGGTAGCAGAGTACTACTTTCACCCTCCCCCAAGCATGCTGAGTTCGTATCCTCACTGTACGATTTTGATGAGGTAGTGGTAACCGACATAATCGTAAATAGGAAGAGAAAGACAGTTTCAATTAAGACTGATTATCTGCAAGTTTCCATGTCTTGGGGGGTATCATTTCCGTTTCCTATTCCAAGGCCACTATGGTTCATCTCTTCCATCGAGAACATCTTCGGAAAAACTATTTTCGGCTCAAGCACATATGGAATAGCTAGGGATGGAAGCAGGGAGTGGTACTCAATAAGAGGGATTTCAAGAGTTTTTCACGCAGAGGCAAAAACTCCTGATTCGAACTTCGGAAAAATTGGAAAAACATCATTCTCCAAGCCATTTGGATTTAGTAGTCCACCAAAGACGCCCACCAGCATCATGGTCAATTCTCATATTGACAGAGAAAAGGCTTGAAGAACCTAGCAGTAGAGTGAGTAACATGAGCGAGGTAGTCACATTGATGGTTGGGGATAATGCACCAGATTTTGAAGCACCTCTGACTGACGGATCCAAGTTCGTTCTTTCCGAGGTTTTAGATTCAGGGAAGGGGGTTATTCTTTACTTCTATCCTCGTGATAATACCCCTGGATGTACATCGCAGGCTTGTGATTTCAGAGATAACTTTAACAGAATTTCCAATAATTCTTGGATTGTAGTCGGCGTTTCTACTGACTCCGCAAAATCACATGAGAAATTTATTGACAAACACGATCTGCCATTTGACCTGATTGTGGATGAGGATGCTGAGTTGCATACCATGTATGGAACATGGAGAGAGAAGAGCATGTATGGAAAGACATACATGGGCACTCTCAGATCGACATTCGCGATCACTCAAGAAGGCAAACTATCCTGGGTTGGATACAAAGTCAAAACAAAGGGCCACGTTGATCAGCTGATGACGGATCTAGGAATTGAGTGATATCATGGAATCTGACCAAAGAAGAGATCTGGTCGAGAGGTTCCTTAGGAGATGTGTAATCTATGCTAATGAGTCAATCCGCAGGAAAAGAAAGAGAGGCGAGGATGAAGAAACCATAGTCAAGTGGACCGTTTACAGAGATTTTACAGAACATGCTGCAGAGGAAGTCGCAGCTGGGGACCTAGACTCTTGGCTCGAGGATGGACCTGTAGATTTCGAACCTAATAATCAGGACTCGGACAAATGACTATTCCCGCCTATTCCTAAGTCATATTTCGTTGTGTCCACTCTCATCATTGCACCAGGTACCATGAGCAATGAATCGTCCTCGTTTATCGCGAAAGCGTGAAGTCCGAGTCTCTCTGACATCTCTTGGACTCTTCTCTTGCATACGTCCTTCTGACTTGGCATATGAGCTAGGGACCCCAGGTCCACAATTACCATGCTCCCTCTGGAGAGTGGTGCTGACATTCCTTCAAGGGACAGTCTATGTAATCCATCCGGTTTCAGATAGACAACGTTTCTGGATGCGCTTGGAGTATGCCTAAGTGTTCTTTCCGACCACTTCATCTCACCTAAGTCAATATGCAGATCGCCTTCTTGTGGTCCGGGGTCAGTGGAAGTCATTTTCCTCTTGGTGTTAGAGGTAATTGCCTTAGAGGGATCAGGCAGTCCAAGTAGTCTAAACAGGTTTGCCACGAGGCGCCCGTGAGCTACTCCTCAAAGAGTGCTTCTATGTCTTCATCATCCAGAGCGTCTTCTAGGGACATAGCGACACTCTCCGGGACCTCCTCCTGTGTATCTTCCTCATTATGTCCCCCGAGAGGTCCTTCCGCTTCAGATTCTTCCTCATCCAACAGAATTCTACTCACATCGTCAGGTATCAAAGTCTCCTGTGAAACGGACCCAATTCCCTCCTCGGTTTGAATTTCAGGAAGATCATCGCTTGAAACATCCAGTCCAGTTTTTGGTCCTTCTTTTCTACTTCTATCATCGAATGGATCATATTCCGGATCATCAAATGCATCGTCCACGGATACCTTCTTCAATCTACTAGTTTGATCAACTTGAGTATCCAAGGGTTCAATATTACTCTGTCTATTCTTGATTACAAAAACCGCTCCAAGAATTGAAAAAATCAACATTATTACGATTATTAAGCCATAAGAAGTCATGAAATCTCCTAGGCTGAATGGAGCTTCAGAGATAATCACTGTAATGGTAATTGAGGAACCGGGCCCCTCGTCCACAGCTGTCATGCTAACAGTTCTACTGCCAGATCCCGAGAATGTCCACTCGATCCACTTCCCCTGGGCATCAATATCATTGGCCGGATTGCCATCTCCATCACTGTCGACTGACGTATCCATATCCCAGTTGTAAAGTAGGTTTTCCATATCATACGAAGAATCAGTAGTTCCATTGGCACTAAAGAAAACGACATCTCCTTCCATTGGTGAGAATGTACTCGGAGAAGCTCTTGGATCTGGATTGACATTTCGTATATCAAGCGGGATTTCTATCATCGCCGTGCTTCCATCATCATCTGTCACGTGAAACACAATCATTGTAGGAGCGGTAGTTGCATCCGACCAGGATCTCTCCATCATATTGGACTCCAAATCGCAATCGTCGGAGGATCCTCCAGAGTCATCAGAGTTGGTCATTGGGTCCAAGTCGAAGCAGTTTCTCAGCGTGAGCATGTCTCCTGACGTATCAATCGTACTTACGATTATAGATACAGTAGAATCCTCAGCAACGGGAAGCGGAGGGGCCAAGGGAGTGATTTGTGGGTCGATATTCTGAATTTCTATGGGTACGATAAGAGATTCAGTGCTGGCTCCGTCATTATCCACAACTTGGAGGGTTGCAAGATGCAAGCCAGATGTATGATATGTATGTTCAACAGTGCTTTTCCTGCCTTCAAAGTTGATAGTAAGATCTGGATTATTTTCCGCATCTGGATTCCAAATGTGAAGTAGGGTACTCAGGTCATTCTGAGAATCATCCGCGAATCCTTCAAAAATCAATAAATCTCCCTCATTGGCCATGTAGAC
>DALC01000043.1 GCA_002499325.1 Euryarchaeota archaeon UBA538 | reverse complement strand
AGTCTTGTTTGTGGGTGTTCTTGCGATAGTACACCTCAAAGCGGTAATTCAACCACTGGTCGTTGCAACTCTTATTTTCTTCTTGATCAGACCCCCAGCACAGTGGTTAGAGCAGAGACTGGGGGGGCACCCCATGGTCGCATATGGAGTACTTGTATCGACAGTGATGGGATTCCTACTGTTTGCATCCAACTCGATGTATGAAAATATGCAGAACTTCTCCGATGAAGCCCCTGAACTGCAAAGCTCCCTAGAGAAGAGAATCGCATGGCTTGAAGATCTATCCATCTTTGGATACCAGCCCAACACTGCCGCTCTCACCGATCTCATAACTATTGAAACGGTCAATTCATACGCTGCAGGGTTTGTTGGTACGATAGCCGGATTCACTACCGGGTTGGTCACAGTCCTGATTTTCCTCCTCTTCATAATTCTGGAGGCAGAGACGCTACCAAAGAGAATCAAGGCGGCCTACCCAGAAGACGTGGAGAGGTTGATGGCAGTAGCCACAGGGTCAGGAGAGGGGATCAATACGTACGTAGTTACTAGAGCCTCGGTTGCCTTCGGACAAGCTGTTGTGGCAGCAATAGTTCTCTCGTTCATGGATATTCCATTCGTATTCCTGTGGGCATCGATTACATTCCTGATGGACTTCATACCATATGTCGGAGCCCTACTATCAATAATTCCACCAATTCTTATCGGACTCATCATTCTTCCACAAACTACAGCACTGTTACTTATCGCCCTCTTAGTTGCTAACCAACAGATTTGGGGAGGAATAATCGAACCACAACTAGCGGGTCAAAGATTAGATATGTCTCCAATAGTACTCCTTCTCCTAGTTGCGTTTTGGGGTTGGGCTTGGGGGATAATGGGAATGGTCCTCGGTGTCCCTCTGGCCGTAATCATGAAGATCGGCCTGGAAAGCGATCCAAGAACACGTCCTGTAGCATTAATGCTATCTAGAGATCCAGATACCGAATCAAATTGATTCACTGACAAAAATCGCCAAGGGAGCATCCGAGCTAATATTTACCAAATCTCCCAATCCCACATTACTAAGTCCCCTAGTGGAGAATGAGAGAGCCTCACTTTCCAACTTCCATTTCCCGCCAATCACAGTGGTCCTCTTGCTTGGGGCCAGAGCGAATACTGAGAATTTCTGACCTAGTAGAATATGCTCCGAGAATCCTCCATTATTCGGGCTGGAAAAATGGAGAACCCCCGACTCGAAATGCAATCTCAGGCGCATCTCTAATGGTGCCTCTGTCATGGATGCCATGACTCCGAAAACATGACCATAGTCACCCCCATCCACTCCAACGACATCCACCTCGTTGATTCCTACCGAATTGACATACTGCAGAGATTTAGAGAGGTCACTCATTTCCTGATTTGGCAGAATCTTCATTTTCTCTTTCCATGAAGACTCATCTATTGAATCCATATCGCCTAGGGCTTGAGAAACCTCAAATCCCATCGAGTTTGCTTTGTCAGCCCCCCCATCTACTCCGAAAATTGGCACCCCATCTCTCAGAGCTCTATCAATAACAGAGTCACTGGGGAGAACTCCATTGCACCAGAGAATACCCTTCATTGCATCACCGCTTTCTAGCAGTCACTTTCCCTTCCACTACCAAATCTACATCCTCCAGCTCGATTGTCGGCTTCAGCATTACTCCTCTGATCTGATAACCTACTCTGGACGTACCTCCAAGTGATGAATTATCTCCAATCGCGACATATGAAGACCCTCTTACTACCTGATCTTCTAGCTGACTTCCTGAAAGGTTAGATCTTGCATTCATACCGAAGCCGAACTCTGCAAGAGTACCTACCCTTTCTATCTGCGAGGCTTTCACAGTCCCTCTAATCGAATCCATCTTAGAAATCATACTTTCTGCATGCCCTCCTCCTGAAATATTAATGACATTCCCATTCTCAACCAGGAGAACTACAGGCTCATCGACAATCTCGCCATCTAGGGACCCATCAATTACTATTTTCCCATTAGCAGAGCCTTCCCTGGGAAGAACGAAGACTTTCCCTGTAGGTAGATTTGTTATTTGTCCGGGCCTATTGCAAATCCCATTATCCTCCAATATCCACCTAGCGCCAGTACTGAACGTTAAATCAGTCCCAGAAGAAGACTTCACCTTGACCGACGTCCTCTTCCTCAGTAATGCATTTAGTCCTGAAATCTCCTTTTTCATAGCGCCATAGTCTGCTGTCATGCCACCCTTGGCCAGGATTTCAGAAGTAATTCCTGGCATAGATGCAATCCTTGCATTTTCTCGAGACGCATTTCTTCTAGCCCTTGAGTGGGTTAGGGAGCTCTTGGTAGCTATCAGAACTACGTCTTGCTGCCTCATAAGCTCAGCCACTGGATCAGGAGGCTCAGCTCCCTTCTTATGGGAAGGGGGCATCATCATCAGAAGGACCCTGTCTGTTACCTCTGCAGCCGCTTCGTACAGAGATTGCCCCACTTCAGAACACTCTGGATCTGTCACCACTAGAACATGTTCTGATGGCCTAATTTGCATGCAGGTCCTTACTACGGACCTAGAGGCCGTCAGCATGGCCTCAGCCATCTCATCAGTATCCGAGGATATCTCTAGGTTCTCTTCCGCCATCTGCTTCGTACCTCGGACAAGGTCGTCATTCAAGGACACTCCGAATGTCAAATCAACCCAAAGGTGCATTGTATAATTCAGGCGACTAACTAACAATAGTTGATTATTGACTTCAAAGGAGGTTATTGTTCAGTCCTGTTCAAGTACTATGTCGAATCGCCGGTGTACAATGGCACTAGGAACAGTAAAGTGGTTTAACTTCACGAAAGGGTACGGATTCATCGAACAGGAAGAAGGTGACGATCTATTCGTACACAAGTCCCAAGTAGAGGGGCAGATAAGAGAGGGGGACTCGGTAGAGTTCGAAGTTGGAGAGGGTCCAAAGGGACCCAATGCAATCAATGTGAAAAAGACAGAGTGAGTAAAAATACTCCACATGCCTAGCAGTGCATCGTTTTCTTTGAAGCATCTATGACGCAAGAAGCCAAGTTGCTTAAGTCATAGATTCTGATGATAAATTTTCATGGACCAGAACTTGGATCTACAGATCGCCGCCCTGATCTTCCTAGGCGGCACGCAGAACCTCGTCTCCGGTAGTGATCATGGAGGCGTTGAAACGATGAGTGACGATGAGGAGGTAGAAGCAGAGCCGAGAAATACAGCTAGGTTGAACATAACCAACTTCCCCCTCGGAGAAACCATTCTCCCTACAGTACACAGAATGCTGTACTGATTTGTCAAGTCAATTTACCATTCTCTTGATATGTGGAATCACGTTGCGACTATCATGGACACAAAGAAGTACACTGCGGTATTGGTCCTCTCGCTGATGCTCAGCGCAGGTTGCCTTTCCGCAATCGAGGATATTGCTGAAATTGAGGAGGATGTCATTGACTCTGTCCTAGACTGGCTCGATAGTGAGTACCCCCATCTTGATCTCCCAGCTCGTGAGAGGACCTCTCCTGTGCTTGAGACCTATGGCCAGTGCGAACCCCTTCTGGCAGATCTGAAGGAATCAATATACAATGAGATGCTAGTCTCTCTAGACCAGCAGTCATACTGGCACTGGGCAAGTCCCGCATGGCGTGGTGGAGTTGTCTTCGCTGAGGATGATGTGGCGATGATGGATGGTGCCCCTGAAGCCGAATCTGGATCTAATTCAGGAGCATCTACAGATAGTGATTCGGGACGTGAGGGACAGTTTTCTGGAACTAACAACCAGGAGGATGGTGTCGACGAGGCCGACTTCCTGAAGACCGATGGATATCATATCTACATGCTAAACGGAAACCTTCTGGTCATCATGGGAGTTCCCGAGTTTGGAGAACTCACACTGGAGTCCAATATCAGCATACAGGGTTCTCCGATACAGATGATGCTCGAGGGCGATAGACTTGTGATTGTGTCTTCTATCTATCACTGGAGCCTGCCTAATGACGATCCACTCAGGGAGCTGATGTCAGAAGAGGTCACAGTAAGCTATCCCGGCGAGGAAGAGTACTCCTACACGTACACACGCGTTCAAAACCTAGTAAAGTACACTGTAGTTGACATCACTGACAGAAACGCTCCCGAAGTTGAGAGCGAACTCTACATCGAGGGGAACTACCACACCGCTAGACTAGTGGATGGAACAATGCGCTCTGTCACCCATCTATGGACCAATATCGATGGACTAAGGACCTGGGTATATCTTCCAGATACATATTGGGAGACGGATAATGAAGAGGAGAAGATGAATATCTGGAACCAGAGTATGGAGGATACCATCGCCTCCAATCTTCAGATTATCAATGAACTGACTCTGGACGACTTCGCTCCCCATGTATATGAGCTAGGTGAAGAGGGCCTTTTCCAGCACCCAACCACATCCGATGATTGCGGTGAATACTCGGCCAGTGCAGATAGTGCGGGCCGTGGATTCAGTACAATTATGACCATCGAGCTACTCGGAGAGGAGCCTCAGATGCAACTAGATCACATCACTTCATCATGGGCACACGTCTACGCCTCACAGGATGTCATGGTGCTAGCAGAACCAGCCAATGACTGGTGGTGGTTCTGGAGAAACTTCGATTGGGATGACGCAACCAATATTCATGTCTTCGACATTAGCGACCCTTCTGAGACTACCTATCTCGCATCGGGAAGAGTTGATGGTACAGTCCAGGATCAGTTTTCCATCTCGGAATTCAA
>DALC01000042.1 GCA_002499325.1 Euryarchaeota archaeon UBA538 | reverse complement strand
GCAAGAACACCCACAAACAAGACTATCGATATATTTGCCAAAGTCCCCGAGTCGACTTTTGCTAGACTTGTGCTTTCCGCCATATCTATCGGTGTTGCGAACTAGTCATGGCGCATCAATGGTTCGCCTAATCTTCTAGTTGTATGGCCTCAAGGTAGATTTTCTCGAAGACGTCGGCGTTACCATCAAAGTTGAATTTCTCAACAACTCTATTTCTTCCCTGGATACCCTTCGGGGATTCTTCTTCGTTCAGTGTACGCTCCAAAGCTCCCAACATTGACTCCAAATTGCCCATTGTGAAAAGAGCGCCTACGGTTTCGTCTACCATCTCAGGCAGAGGCCCATGGTCGACGGTAACTATGGGGACTCCTGAAGACATCGCTTCCAGCGGAATCAGTCCCTGGCCCTCATAGAATGATGGGTATACAACTACGTTCACAGATCTGTAGAGCTTTGCTAGCTCGGGGAAGGACATTCCGGACTCGATATGAACAAAATCTCCGACACCGAGCCTCTTCGCTTGCTTCAGAAGCCTAGATTTCAGGTGCCCCCTTCCTACTATAACAAGTCTAGACGTAGGGATTTTTTTGTGGAGATTCGAGAATCCCTCGATTAGCGAACCATAACCCTTCCTTGCTGCCAGCCTGCCGACTGCAAGAATAATCTTGGATTCCGGGTCCCCTCCATCGAATCTAGCTCTTATATCAGAACGATTGGCCATATCTTCGGAATCGGTATGGTCAATAGGCCTGAACATCTGGGTATCGACTCCCCAGTGAACTACTCTGCAATTCCAAGACTCGGGGACGTCGTATCTCAATTCGAAGTCCTCTTTGGTCGCGTTCGAGTTTGCTACGCAGATTCTAGCCTCATTTACAGCGAAGTTCTCAAATCTAGAATACCAGCCAGCCGTGAATCTTATGGCTATGTCATTTACATTGGCCCAAACTGCCGATTCCCTAGCCTTACTAGCCTCCATCAAGCCGTCCCGTTCGCCAAGCCAAGACCCATGGAGAGAACATACCACCGGAGCAACTTTGTTCGAGCACCTCCGAAATTGCGATTTTGACCAAGATATCATTGGACAGTGGAGGTGGACGATGTCCACTGGATCTCTGTCATTTAGCCTCTCAAGCTCAATAATCGCCCTCCTTCCATATGAACGTGTAAACTCCATAGGTATCTTAGCCCACCACACCTCAATCACTTCCACACCCTCCTGAGGAGGAGGAGTTCCAGCACCTGATCTGGTGATTACTGTGACCCTGTGGCCTCTCTTCACAAGAGCCGCGGATAGGTGGAAAACTGTTGATCCCATCCCTCCCCATCTGGGAGGAAATTCAGCGGAAAGCATTGCAATGTGCATCGTAGCTCAAATGCCCGGTTCGGCATGAGCATTTCAAGAGAACTACCAGAAGTCAGTCTTTCGCATTATTCAAAACAGGGAGTCCGGTGGCCAAATTATGTCAACGACACTGCCAGTGCATGTGACTGTAGTCATACCGACCAGGAATGAAGAGGAAGCGATAGTTGATACGATTAGATCTATACCTAACGACGGATGGTGTGAGAAGCTAGACTTCCTTGTCGTGGATGGGAACTCTACCGACCGAACCAGGGAGCTCGCTGAGGAAGAAGGGGCTTCAGTTTACTTGGAGTCACGTAAGGGCTACGGCAGGGCCTACAAGACCGGTTTCTCGATGGCTCCCGGTGACGTGATAGTCACTATGGATGCAGACTGCACGTACCCAGGGGAGGAGGTTCCCGGACTAGTTAAGAAGCTAATTGATGAGGACCTACAGTGGATAACTTGTGATAGACTCAAGAGAGCTGAGGAAGGCTCCATGCCAGGGCTCCATGGATTTGGGAACTGGGTCCTTTCGACTACTGCTTCGATACTCTATTGGTATGGGATACATGACTCTCAGAGTGGCATGTGGGTTTTCCGAAAGTCCATTTTTGAGGATGAGCGTGTCAGGCCTAAGCATGATGGAATGCCACTTTCGCAGGAATTCAAGATCAGGGCCCGCAGATACCTAGGGAAGAAAAAGACCGCTGAAGTGAGTGTACCTTACCGGCCAAGAGTCGGTGAGGCAGAAATCAACACATGGGGAGATGGTTTGCTGAACCTCAGGTTCCTATTCACCCACAGGCTAGGACTGACTAGGCAAGTTACTCAATGGGGACCCGAGAAGTAGACATCATACTTCATCATCGGAATCTCGGTAATCGAATGTAGACCAAGACTCAATCAACACTAGGTCCCTCTCAATCTCCCTCCTACGATTTGCCACTAGTAGCATTCCTACTGCGATAAATATCGAGATGATTACAATCACGACTGGAAGACCTGAACCAACTATCCAACCAACTATGTCTAGTCCCTCGTCCTCCACAATTGGAATGATTGACATCAAAGTCGGACTGACTGTATCGTCGTCTACAGCCCATATGCCTATCGAGGCGGAAGAGCCGGAGGTAATCTCCCAATTTGTCTCAAAGGTCCAAATCCCATCGTCTGCAACCAAATCCCCCAGTTGACCGTCATCCCTCATCTGAAATGCTTTGGAAAGGCCACCTGCTACCATCTCTCCTCCGACTGACGAGGTGGTACCATCGACATCCTCCATCACAACAGTTATCCTGATACTGTTGACCACACCCATCTCGAGCTCCTCGGGAGATACTGACATGTCCCTGAGGGTGGGTGATGATGCGCCTATGGTGAGATTCACCGAGGATAATGACTGGGCACCTCTGGAATCTTGTACTAAAAGATCAATTCTCACTGGTCCAGGAGGGAGTTGGATAGAGGCTTTTTCCCTATCACTCAACACTGTACCGTCCGATAAACTCCACCTGTAGAGTGTGATGTCATTGTCATAGTCAAATGACTGAGAACCATTCAACTCTAATACTGTCCCGGGGACAATATACTGACCTTCGGAAAGTCCGGATATGAGAGCTACCGGGTCTGTCTGTAAGACCGTGATCTTCTGAGAATGTGATCTAGTCATTCCATTCTCATCAGTTAGTTGGATGGTTAGAGTATGAACTCCATGGGGAAGATAGTCGTTGTACCAGAAATCATTGGTCACATCCTCTAATATGGGATTCATCATTAGGTCAGAAGTAATTGTGACGGTAAAATCATCCCCGTCTGCATCGAATGATCTTCTAAAATCAAAGAGGATTGGGAGATTTGAGTAGACTACCACATCTGGCACTGGAGAGTCTAGGATAAGTACAGGGGCAGATTCATCTACTCTGAGCATTATCTCTGAGATATCTGGATTGCCAGATCCATCATCTACCGTCAGGGTGATCTGATGCACTCCTTCCGGAAGCCTGGTCTCAACAGTCCAATCGCTACCAAGTGGAGTTTCTACAATATCGCTTTCCCAAAGTACGCTTACTAGATCTGTGCTGGTTAGTGTATTGGGGTTACATATCAGTCCCGAGCCGTTGTCCGGCAAGTCGGAGCATGCCATGTCCCAGTCCCCCGATCCTGCTGAGCCTAAGGTGATAATTGTTCCAGAGTCCGTAAGAGAACCATCAATGGGGCTGGAAATTACAGATACTGGATTTGAGTTGTTCACCTGAACCTGCTGACTGGTTGTGGTCCACTGGCCTGCATGCCCTGGTCTGTCATCACTGGCCTGCATTGTAATGGTATGCAGGCCTTTAGACAGTGTACCGACCCACTCTATGATTCCATCTGTTGAAATTCCGGAATGAATAGTCCCATCCAGGTCGCTCAGAAATTTGAATTTGACATTATCTCCCTCAGGATCAATTGTTTGAGAGCCGTCAATTATCATCACATGAGATGATGATTGCCCGGATCTGGAGATTGACATTACTGCATCTGGAATCTCATTGAAAAGTTCCACATTGAAAACCCATGTCGAAGGTGGGTTGATTCCATCGGACGCGTAAACTGTTACTGAGAACTGGTTTGGTGCTTCGGGGAATGCTCTGATAATCTGTGAGGGGCATTCATTGGAATCTTCGGGGGGCGTACTCCCGCCGTCCTCATATGATGCGGTCGCCCAGCAAGTCATCGCATCTTCTTCGGGATCATAAGTCTCGGATAGGTAGATTGTGACATTCGCAGTCTGGCCCAGGTAAAGAGTACCCCAGGACGATATTGAAGGCGAGGTACCAACTGTTAATACTGGGGGGAGATTTGTGAGCTCAATCTGTCTAGATTCAGTAGAGCAATGACCCTGGTCATCACACACTTCAAGTGTGATCTGATGTAATCCGTCTGAGAGACAATCATGAGGCGAGAACCATGGGTTACCAAGGAAGAACGAGCCGTTATCATTTCCTCCACAAACGCCAAAGTCACCTGCGAGGTTTCCATCGATATTGCTAGTCCAAGTGTATGTTAGATTGTCATCATCCAAATCCCATGACTCGTTCGCATTGAAAGTTACCGTGCTACCGCTTGGATAAACAGATTCATCTTCCGGAGTTGTCCACATGATGAATGGCGGTTGGTTAGAAATCTCAACCATGCACAAGACGACAATATCCGACTCTAACTGCATCGGGATAGTATCATTGTGGACTCCATCGTAGTCGCATCCCATGTTCATTGTATTGTTAAGTGACCATCCTTGGACTGGGGTCCACCTTTGACCGATGAATGGCCCCACTAACTCCCTACCAGAGTAAGGAAGAGTTGTCGTAAAATCCGACTCGTATTGACTAAAAGTAATATTGATGTCTGAGTAAGGGATATTCCTTAGATGTTGATTGATAACATTGGCATCCACCAACCACATAACATCGACTATGTTGTTAGAACCTGAGAAATTGGGTGTGCCTAGATTAGAAGATGATATCCATCTAATATGGGAGTTACCTAATGTGGAGAATGTGTCGGACATTCCCTGAGCGTGGGAGAAAAATGAGTCGGTGAAATTGACGAATGAGGAGGAGACAGAGGGATCTGCTCCTGTACATTCAAAGATTACTGAATTGGAGATTAATTCACTATGATCTACCAAATCTAGACAGCCTTGATTGCCTCTGATGATACTGGAATTTAGATATGAGGAAAGTTGACCATTGGCGACCCAGTTCATTCCACTATTAGAGCCGTGAATCTCTAAAGTTTCTATCAGAGCATCCACCCCAACTAGTTCAATGGAGTATGAACTAGTATTCTGGAATATGGTAACATTGGCCAACGAGACCGTTCCCTCCCTTTCAGAGATACCGCGATTATCGATGTCCAAGGCTGGTCCTGAAACAGGATTCCTAGATACTATACGATCAAGGTAGATATCTATGCTATTACGTACAACAAATCCGAATTGATCTTGGCTCGTAGAACAGTCAGTACAACTTACATTCTTTCCAGAGCTGACGACATCATTTGATTCTTCGAAATAAATTCCCGACCCCGACGAAGCCGAGATAGATCCTAATCCATTGTTGGAGGTATGAACTTGCTCCAGCTCGACATTGCTGGAGTCGATTACCGAAACACCGTTACCACTGTTATTGTGACTGGTGACTAAGAACAAATCGGGATGGAACTCCCTGATATCTAATCCAGTGGCGCCGTTGTTACTAATGTCCCAGTAGCTACCCTGTACCCCGCCTTTCCACAGAAGTACCCCGGGGCCTGTTGAGTTACGAACTACGAGATCATTCACTGTTGGAGCCCAATTGGCACTTCGGAGAAACATCCCAGCCCTGTCATTGTAAGGAGACACAGGCGAAGGGTTTCCATTTCTCATCATATCCAACCTATTTATGATGGTAGAGGAGTCTATCATATATCCCCTCAAACCTACCGCCTCGTTGTCCTCTATCAGTCCAAAGTCAATATGCACCCCACTGGTGTTGATATCGAATGCGGCTACTGAAAGTCCCTGTGTCTTTGCCCCGGGACCGCCCGTTCCCCTTACAGTAATATCATTGAATATNNTAGAAGTACCCCCGGGCCTGTTGAGTTCCTAACCACAAGATCATTCACGGTTGGAGCCCAATTTGCACTTCGGAGAAACATTCCAGCTCTATCATTGTAAGGGGATAGAGGAGAGGGGTTTCCATTCCTCATCATATCCAATCTGTTTATGATAGTGGAGGAATCTATCATATATCCTCTCAGGCCAACCGCCTCGTTGTCCTCTATCAGT
>DALC01000103.1:6029-18174 GCA_002499325.1 Euryarchaeota archaeon UBA538 | reverse complement strand
AGTAGAAAATATATCATGTATCGAGGAAATTCCCACCACATACCTACCTCTCCAAATTCCCATGGTTTGAACAGTATTCCATTTATTGACAGGAAAATAGGAGGAATAATCAGAATTCCTAGACCTGCTCTAATATTCATGGCTGACCGAGTCATTCGCATTATGAGTCCTTCTGGGTTAGCCTTAACATGAAAGAAAAATGGTGTAAGAATGATAGAGTAAATTAGTAAATTATACACAAACCAGAGGTGCGCATATGGCATTTCCTCACTACCCGGGAAAACTGTAAACAGTAGGGTCGTCTTCTCAGTAAATTCAAAAATTCCAAAAAAAAGGATGTAGACAGTGAAAAGAAGCGGAAGGCCCAGTCTTGACCCTCTCTCTACGACATACTGTTTCCATGTTCTTCTTCTGAGGGCGAAGGCGGTACCCATGCCAGAGATTACGAATAATGCGGCTAGTCTCCATTGATGCATCACTGAGACTATGAAGTAGTACGGAAGAGCAAGTAGGCCCTCTGGCTGGTAAGGGTAGAAGACCACAAAGTGGAACCAAATCAGTAGTCCAAATAGAATAACTCTGAGCCAGTCCACATCATGGCGCCTCTCCATGGTATCAGAATAGAGGCTCTTCGTAGTCATCATCTTCGCCTGATCTTTCCTTCCATAGGGAAACTGGGACATCGTCATACACATCTGAGTAGGGATCGTTATCTTTCTGATTCAGTAATGCGGCTTCCGCGGCAGCTCTGGCAAACTCCTCAGCATTAGCTTTAAACTTCCAATAGTGAATCCTCCACTCTCTTCCGTCCCAAAGCGTTGTTTCCTCTGACTCTGTTGTCAATAGATCGTAGTCTTGAAGTTGGTAGAACAGGTTTCTATCAGTAGGCTCTAGAGCATTGTCAATAATCCTATTTGAGAAGCCGAAGAAACCTAGGGCATGTTCGGCGATTGACTCTGCTACAACTACTTCCATATCGGAGTCTACCTTGCTTCTGATCGCAGAAGTAAGTTGTGCTAGTGTCAATCCCATCGCGAAGCCTCCAGACATGCTCAGAGGGGAGGGTGCTCTATTTCAACGGTCTCACTGAACACTTCAAAATAAGGTGATTATGTATGCGAAGTCGTTATTCTAGATTGCAGAGACGAGAGTGCATGGAGAATGATGAGCGGACTGGTTTTCTGGGGCTTGAGGAGAGCGATGAAGGACCATGGAACGTCGTAATTCTTCCAATACCTTTCGAGATGACCACTAGCTGGATTGAAGGCACGAGGATGGGTCCTTCAGCTTGCATAGATGCTAGTTCTCAAGTCGAATTATATGACCCCCTACTTCCCGAAGAGCTCCCCTGTGGACTTTCATTCCATACTGCAGAGCCATGGAGTTCCGAAGCTGGAACCCTAATGGAACAATTAGACTCAATCCGTGAATACTTCTCAGAGTGGGTAGGGGAAATATTTCCTATGATTCTCGGAGGTGAGCACGGTATCCTACCTCCCATTATGAAAGCATTATCAAATCACCCAGAATTACTGGGAGACCTCTCTCGATTGACGTTGATTCAAATTGATGCCCATGCTGACCTCAGAGATGAGCTTCAAGGAGAGAGATACTCCCACGGGACTGCTATCAGGAGGTCGCTTGATGCGGGTGTTGGGAGGGTCATTCAGATTGGTACCAGAGCCCTGTCGAAGGATGAGGCGAAATTCTCGTTGGAAGACAAAAGGGTAGAGACATGGTATGCCAGAGATATACTAGGCAATCTAGAGGGAGGCGGGAGTTGGAAAGATATGCTTGAGAGTATTGCAGAAATTGATGGGCCTGTCTGGATCACCTTCGATATAGATGGGCTTGATGGAAAGTTAGTACCATCTACTGGTACGCCGGTTCCTGGAGGCCTATCTCATTGGGCTGCAGTTGAAGTGATAGAGAGTATATTTTCTTCTCCGACCGTCAGGGTTCTGGGAGCAGATGTAAACGAGATAGCGCCTGGGAAGGATGGTCCTCTGACCGAATTCAATGCCGCGCTGATTGCGACTAAGATTATTTCGTGCCATATTGCGAGATTTCTGAGCGAAAGAGGAGAATGATTGTATCTCAGTACCGTCTCAGTGAGTCATGCGTCAATGCTTGACTGCCTTAATTCTATCATCATTGATGGTGGTCTCAGCATCTCCTATGGCTTCTGCTCAAATTAGCCAACCTGATATTATCCAGGAGCATTGGTATCACTCCTACGCAACCCTTACCCTAGATCTCAATGAGTGGTCCGATGACTATCCTGAAATCGTCGAGATGTTCAGCATAGGAAAGACCGAATTAGGAAGGGAAATTTGGATGTTGCAGATTTCTGATTGGGAGGGCGGTGCTTGTTTATCGATCGAATTCGAGGGGTGTGAGCGCTTCAAGGAAATAGGCGAAGGTGAGATGGAGCGAAAAGAAGTTGTATATATTGATGGGGGCCATCATGGCAATGAGCACTTAGGCACTGAGCTCGCCTTCCTAGTAGCTGAATACTACATCGAGGGCTGGGCAAATGGTGATCAAGCGGTAATTGATCTATTGGCCACCACTGAATTACATATCCTGATTATGCTTAATGCGGACGGAAATGACCATGATACAAGATGGAACGTCAATCAAGTTGATTTGAACAGGAACTACGACCACTACTGGAATACCTGTGATTCCACGCAACCTGGAAGTTCGGCATTCAGTGAGTCGGAGACTCTTGCCAATTCGATTTATATGAACGATGTAGTTCCTGATGCTGACCTATACATCACAATGCACACTGGTGTTTGGATCATGCTCTACCCATGGGGAAAGTGGCCAGAGCAACCTTCTGATTGGGAAATGTATCACCATATTAGAGACGAAGTGAATTCAAATATTTCTGATATCCCCATTCGTAACGCTAACCAGGGGCTCTATCCCAACTGTGGAACAAGTCGAGATTACGGCTATGGTATCATGGGGTACCCGACATTCACTTTTGAGACTGATGACGAGCAGTTTCTACTGGGGACTGTCGAAGCCCTCTCGGACAGACTAGGTGAGGAGCTGGATGTGATGCACTACCTCATCGAGAATGTATGGTACTGGAGAGCTCGTCTTGTTGTCGATTCCCTGGAGGTGGAAGAAGGAAAGGTGCGTCTAAGCGTTTCTAATTTGGGCCATTCTAGTACTTCAAACGCCACTCTCCTATACTTCGAGGATGAGGATTCGACGGAGTTTTGGCTCCCTGGCTCGAATGAGCCTATGGAAGTGACAGGAAATATGGACATTCACGAGAGGAAATCGGATTTCAACTTCTCCACCCTGGGTTACGGCTTCGCAGTCAATGCCACAAATAGCACAGTCACAACCCTCGATTTCACTGGTGCTCCGATTTCTAACGAAGGGGTTTGGGCCCTATACTATCAGAAGAGAGTGATAGATTCTTCGATGTGGACTAGCGAATTAGTCAATGAGGACTTTACAGTGGTGAGGGTTGACGATTCGGGTCTTCTTCCAGCCCCTACGATGCTGCTTGTCTTCATCGCATTCGCTCTCGCGACAATTAATGGGAGAGATACAAAATTTGAGCGATAACTTATTTCCTTAACTGATGATAGGGCTTTAAACTGATATTTTGAGATAGAATTATTTGTAAACTAGTTGCTAATCGGCTCGTTTGGGCTATTTATGAAGATAAGCAATAGTGAATTTACAGATTTAGGAACGCAATTGATTTTGCCAATATTTGAAGATACTAAGAAAGCTCCCAATAACTCACTTAATGGGCTAAATAGGAGTCAGAGAAGGTTAGTCAGGGACGTACTAGTATCGGGTGGTTTTGAAGGGAAGAAGGGGTCTAGAATGTCCTTATGGACACCTGGTTGCAACATAACCCTAGTAGGTATGGGGGATAGAGAAGGTATGAGTCACAAGATGGCGAGAAATGCCGGAGCCAGACTGATTTCATCTTTGTCGAAGAAGAAAGGGACTGATCTGACTGTTAGATTTACCACGGGTTGGAATGGAGATAGAATGGTGGATTTTGCTGAGGGTATGATGCTTCGGGATTATGAATTTTTGGAGCATCAGAAAAAACCCGATGATCATATTGATGAGGAGTGGAAGGTTGATTTTCAAGCCAGTAGAAGGCACCAAGTGAAGCTAAGTGTTGAGCTTCAAAATGTACAGTCTGTGGTAAAAGGAGTCCATAAGGCACGTGATCTAGGTAACGAGCCTGCTAATGTTCTCTATCCAATGGAGTACGCCAGAAGAGCGAAAGAATGGGCTGAGGGAAAGGAAAACGTCAGAGTTGAGGTTTATGATTGGGAAAAATTGCATGAGCTTGGAATGGGCGGACTAATCAACGTTGGGAAGGGGAGCGATCAGAAACCCTGTATGGTCTTATTCACATTGAATCCCGATGAGGATGAGGGGGTCCGGAGACCCTGTATCGTAGGCAAGGGAATTACTTTCGATACTGGAGGTATCTCCATCAAACCGACTAGTGGCATGTGGGATATGAAGTATGATATGTGTGGGGCTGCTACAGTTTTTGGGCTTATGGAAGCCCTCTATGAAACTGGATACCCCAGGCGAGTCGATGGAATATCCTGTCTTGCTGAGAATATGCCAGGATCTGGCGCTTACAGACCTGGTGACGTATTCAAGACATATTCCGGCAAGACAGTGGAGGTATTCAGTACAGATGCTGAAGGTAGAAATGTCCTCTCAGACGGACTTTGGAAGGCAGGAGAACTTGATCCCGAGTACATCGTGGACCTAGCCACACTAACTGGTGCTGTTATTGTGGCACTTGGCAACCAGATTTCTGGTATGTGGTCGAATAATGATGATTTGGCCAAGAGTCTGAAATCTGCCGCAGAAAGAAGTGGCGAGCCAGTTTGGAGGATGCCTTTGAATGACCAATTCCGCAAGTACATGACTGACTCGGCATTCGCAGACATAAGAAATGGTTCTATTGGTGGAAGGGCTGGTTCTTCGAATACCGCGGCCTCGTTCCTAGAGTTCTTCGTTCCTAATAGGGGATTTGCCGAGGAAGGAGAAAAGATCCCATGGGCTCATCTTGACATTGCAGGATCAGCATGGGGCCCAGGTTCCAAAGCCCGCTCAGAGGGAGAAAACCCCCTATTCCAGTTTGGAACCTCGGGAATACACGTTAGAACTCTTCACAGGATGATTACAAAAAGCTAGCTACTCGTCACTGTCCTCAGACTCGACCTCTTCGAAGTCGGCCTCAACAACGTCATCTGAGCCTTCACTTTCTTGTTGTTCAGCCATTTCAGCTGCGGCTGCCTCGTAGAGCTTGGCCGATACCTCGTGTAACGACTCCTCGACCTCTGACATCTTGGCCTGTACAGCGGCCTCGTCCAAATCGTCTACGTCAATCGTTTTGTCATCCTTTGTTATCAAGGCCCTCAATTCCTCGAGCTTGGCATGGATTGGCTCTGCATTCAGGTCTGAGATTTTCTCTGCTGCCTCGTTGAGCATCTTGGTAGCCTGATACACCATTCCATCGGCGGAATTAATCAGAGTTACGCCAGCCTTTCTTCTCTTATCTTCAGAGGCAAATTCTTCAGCTTCTGCTACCTTAGCATTAATCTCATCCTCGGTAAGAGATGTTTGGCTCTCTATCTTGATAGATTGCTCTGTTCCCGTCCCCAAATCCTTGGCAGATACATTTACAATTCCATTAGCATCGATATCAAAGGTCACCTCGATTTGGGGAATTCCCCTTGGAGAAGGAGGGATTCCCATTAAGTGAAATCTTCCAAGGGTAATGTTGTCCTTGGCAAATTCTCTCTCGCCCTGTAGAACATGTACCTCTACCGCTGGCTGATTATCAGCAGCAGTCGAGAATGTTTCTGATCTCCTGGTTGGTATTGTAGTATTCCTCTCGATCATTGTCGTCATGATGCCCCCTAGTGTTTCGATACCAAGAGTAAGTGGCGTAACATCGAGCAGTAGTACGTCGGTGACCCCCTCATCTCCAGTTATTATTCCAGCTTGGAGAACGGCTCCGACTGCGACTGCTTCATCTGGGTTTATGCCCTTGAAGGGTGGCTTACCGACTTCCTTCTCTATTGCTTCTTGAACTGCTGGAACTCGAGTAGATCCACCTACTAGGATGACCTTGTCCACGTTTCCTTTCTTGATTCCAGCATCCTTCATGGCCCTTCTGGTCGGACCCATAGTCCTCTCTACAAGATCAGAGATAAGATCCTCGAATTTAGCCTTGGATAGGGAGATATCAAGATGCTCGGGTTGACCGTCCCCACTCATTGTAATAAATGGAAGATTAATTTGGGTCGTACTAGTGCCTGAAAGTTCTATCTTTGCCTTCTCCGCTGCTTCTCTAAGTCTAGTTATTGCTGTCATGTCGCTCGATAGATCGATCCCAGTTGATTTCTTGAATTCTGAAACCAGCCAGTCTATGACTACCTCATCAAAGTCATCGCCACCAAGGCGGTTGTCTCCACTAGTAGCCTTGACCTCAATCTGGGGCTGGCCATCTACCTGGTATATCTCCAAGACTGAGACATCGAACGTACCTCCTCCCAAGTCATAAACCAATATTGTCTGATCGTCGTCCTTATCGACGCCATAGGCTAATGCGGCGGCTGTAGGCTCGTTGATAATTCTGAGAACTTCGAGACCTGCTATCCTCCCTGCATCCTTCGTTGCCTGACGTTGTGCATCTGTGAAGTATGCTGGGCACGTAATCACTGCTTGGTTCACTTCTCTACCCAGGTAGTCCTCAGCATCTGACTTTAGCTTTTGTAAGATAAATGCTGAAATTTCCTGTGGCGTATACTCGGAGTCATCTATCTCCTTTTTCCAATCGGTTCCCATCTCCCTCTTTACAGACATAATGGTTCTTTCAGAGTTAGTGACGGCCTGTCTCTTGGCGGTTATACCGACCACTCTGTCACCTCCATTCTTGGAGAATGCAACAACACTTGGAGTGGTTCTCGACCCTTCCGAATTGGGTATAACCACAGGTTTACCTCCCTCCAACGTTGCCACACAGCTGTTTGTTGTTCCCAAATCTATTCCAATTACTGGTCCAGTCATTTTTTCTTCCTCCTATGATAGGCTAAGCCGTATCGAAAGTGATGTCTAGTATTCCATTATTCAGATTCCAGTCAGAGACTGAGCTGGCTGGGTGCGGGAGATTGATACTCTTGATGGGTCTAAGCTGAGTTCTCCTCATTAGTTGTAATACCTTTCCTCCATGGGACAATATCAGCTCGAAGCTTCCCTCATCGAGATCGACAATATTCGAGACATCGATAGTAACATACATCGAGGTTCCATCGAGATAGGTATCCTCCAACGGAACATCTGACTCTTCCTCTTGTTCTTCCTCCACTACTATCTCAGCTGGCTCGTCATCAGGGCCTACTTGGACATTGATCCCCATGTTCTTGAAAATTTCTGAAAATCCTTCAGGATGGTTCATGAAAGATTCCATCTGCTTCCGAAAGTTTTCCGGGTCACCTTGAAAATTCATTTTGACGTTGCTATTGTAGATGCTCTCTGCGTCTATACCCAGATTGTCAAACTGCTGACGAATTCTTGATATCGTATCTTCCAGTTCTGATCTATCTATCGGCATTCCCATCTGATTGAATAGATTGAGCATCTGCTCAATCATTTTTTCTTCCCATTCATCGGAATTAGAACTGCTCATATCAATCACTAGTTAACTGCCGGTTGTATAGTGCGACAACAGTGCCATATATGAATATACGCATTGGAATACGTGTCGTTTCTATGAATATGGAATGATGTGGTAATGGAGTAGTTCAAATCTAGAACTGGATTCCGAGTGACATGGTGCAGGCTGAGCATGATGTCGCACTACAGGACACCGATAGGCTGGAAGGGCGTGCTGCCCTAGTGAATAACGTCAAAGCCGCCGTAGCTCTTGCAGGGGCGGTCAGATCTACCCTTGGGCCCAGAGGATTGGATAAAATGCTAGTATCGGAAGATGGGGATTGCCTAGTAACTAACGATGGGGTTACGGTAATTGAGGCTGCTAAGGTAGAACATCCAACAGCCAGGCTTCTCATATCCGCCTCATCCTCACAGGATAAATCAGCCAGAGATGGAACTACCTCGACGGTAATCCTTACTGCAGAGCTTCTGCAGAATTCTCTTGAGTTAGTAAGAATGGGAATTCATCCATCTGTTGTGATTAATGGCTTCCTTCTAGCGGAAAGAGAGGCAATTTCAGAGTTAGATAGAGTTTCAAGAAAGGCGGACTCAACAGAGGAGCTGAAGGCCGTAATCTCCACTACACTGGCCGGCAAAATTGGAGAATCATTAGCTTCTCATATCACTGAAATCGCTTTTGATGCTGCTGATTTACTATCAGATGAGGAGGGTGGTGACGACTTGGAAAGGCTGAGAGTTAAGAGACTGCAGGTCAGTGGGGGATCCACTGCCGATAGTCGTCTTGTAAACGGCCTGATGATTGCTAAAACTAGGGTCGATATCTCGACCCCTCCGTCTTCTGACGGTGGCATCATTGCGATAATTGATGGCGGTCTCGAGAATGTCAAGCTTGAGATGGATGCGGAGATAGAGGTCAGTAGTCCGGGGGTTCTCAAAGGATTCCATGATAGATCCTTAGACAAATTGAGGGAAGAGATCAGTCATCTTTCATCATTGGGAGTTGATCTGTTAATTGTCAAAGATGGCATTTCAGATGATGCTATTTCCATGCTAAGTGAGGCGGGAATAACCTCCTACAGGAGGTTTGAGAGGGAAGATTTAGAGCGACTTTCAAAAATAACTGGAACTAGTATGGTCAGGAGAGCAGCTAGAATTTCACAAGATGACCTAGGGAGATTCACTGGCAGGAGAGAAGAAACAGTCGCGGGAATAACCCATTCCGTAATTGAAGGATCTGAAGGAGGCGCATTGACCGTGGTCATCCGTGGGACATCCCCTCAGATAAGAGAAGAGGCGGTTAGGGCGTTCGATGACGCCATAGGCGTATCCTTCAGGGTCATCAGGGACTCAAGAATAATTCCAGGAGGAGGTGCAATCCAAACACATCTGGCAAGGCACCTGAGGTCTTTCGCTCTGGGAAATCCAGGTAGGGAGCAATTGGCGATAGAGGGCTATGCGGCAGCACTAGAGGTGATACCTAGGACTCTTGCAGAAAATGCCGGGTTAGATCCTATCGATGTAGTTTTGGATTTGTCAGCTGCGCAAACGTCCGATGAAGAAAACGGGCATTGGATAGGCCTTGATGCGATGACAGGAAGAAGGTCGAGAATGGACGAGATGGGAATCCTAGATCCTTTATTCGTAACTAGGCATTCTATCTCAGGATCTACTGAGGCCGCCATAAGCGTACTCAGGATCAATGATGTCCTATGGGCGAAGCAGGATCCTACAACTCCTGAATGGAATGGAGAGGAAGACCTAGAGGAATGACTAGGTGATATTGGAAATCATCTCATCGACCATTCTTCCCAAGTCATATTCAGCTTTCCATCCCCAATCATCTCTAGCCGGCTGATCATCGACATCATTTGGCCATGATTCTGCTACCTTCTGTCTGAAATCTGGGATAAAATCACAAGTGAATCCGGGTATCCTCTTAGCTATTTTATCGGCTAATTCCCCCGCAGTGAAGGATATTCCCTTGATATTATATCCTGTCCTGGAATCCCCCAGACTTTCTAAATCGGCTTGCATGATTCTTTCAGTCGCTTTAATTGCATCATCCATGTACATCATAGGCAATCTGGTATCTTCACTGACAAAACACTCGTAGTGCCCGTATTCTACAGCGGCTCTGAAAATATCTACTGCGTAGTCGGTGGTACCTCCTCCAGCAGGTGCCCTCCATGAAATCAATCCTGGAAACCTAAGTCCACGTACATCAACGCCGTACTGTTTCCAGTAGTTCAAGCCCAATATCTCACCAGTTACCTTTGTCTTGCCATACATCGTAGTTGGATTGAGAGGACTTGACTGGAGGGCAATATCTGGGATGTCAGGTCCAAATACTGCAATTGAAGAGGGTGCGAAGACTTTCAAACCGAAATCTCTAGCCGCTTCCAGAACACATACCGTTCCACCTACATTTACTCTCTGACATAGCTCAGGATCTTGCTCACCGGTCGCGGAAAGTATGGCGGCTAAGTGAAAAACTGTTCCTATGCCCTCTTCCTGAATCATTTTTTCCATCGCTGTTCCATCCAGAACACTGAGGTTTGAGAAGGGGCCATCTGGGAAGCCTGATTCTTCGTCGGGGACTCTGATATCTGTAGCGAGTACGTTGTCTTTACCATAACTCTCCCTTAGTGATGATACTAGCTCTGTCCCGATTTGTCCCAGCGCCCCTGTTACTAGGATTCTGTCTCCGGGTGGCTCTACCATGATATGTCGTAAAGCTGGAGATACTTGGTCATTGATGTGCAACAAAGCAAGATTACTGTCCCAATGTTGATATGCGAGGCACAATGGCTTCAGACCCCGTTGGTTACATGAAGTATGTCGTGATTACCGGGGGAGTCCTATCTGGATTGGGCAAAGGAGTGACTGCTAGTAGTATCGGAGTTCTTCTGAAATCTGCAGGGTTAAGTGTAACATCAATCAAGATTGACCCGTACTTGAATAGCGATGCGGGAACTATGTCTCCATTCGAGCATGGTGAAGTTTTTGTCTTGGATGATGGAGGCGAAGTGGACCTTGACTTGGGCAATTATGAGAGATTCTTGGATGTGGCATTAACAAGAGACAATAACATCACTACTGGGAAAGTTTATGCCAAAGTGATCGAGAAAGAACGGAGGGGCGACTATTTAGGAAAGACTGTGCAAGTAGTTCCACACATTACTAATGAGATTCAAGATTGGATAGAAGCAGTTGCGCATGTACCTGCAGATGGAACCTCAAACACTCCGGATGCTTGTGTTATTGAGTTGGGGGGCACTGTTGGGGATATAGAGAGCGCTCCCTTCATAGAAGCGCTCAGACAGTTCCAATTCAGAGCTGGTAAAGGCAACGTTTGCTTCGTTCATGTTAGCCTAGTTCCAGTAATGGGCCCTGTTGGCGAGCAGAAGACCAAGCCTACACAACATACGGTCAAGGAGTTACGTGGACTAGGCATAATCCCAGACATACTAGTCTGTCGATCAGAAAATCCCTTGGACTCTGAAACGAAATCAAAATTAGCAGCATTTTGCCATGTTAGGGAAGATGCCGTAGTCTCTGCACATGATGTTTCCAATCTTTATCAGATTCCCATTTCATTACATAATCAATCTGTTCTCAGAATGGTGTCGGATAATCTAGGATTCGATATTCCGGAAAGTCTCCCAATGCTCGATGAATGGAAGGTAATGGCTGACAAGTTCGATATGCTGGAAGATGAAGTTAGAATAGCAATGGTGGGCAAGTATACCGGACTTTCAGATTCTTATCTTTCAGTCATCAAGGCACTCCAGCACAGTGCCTTAGCAGTGGACAGGAAGCTTGTAATCGACTGGATAGAGTCTACTAACTTAGATCCAATCGATAAGACTCAGGCGTATGACGATGCATGGGCAACTCTGAAGGAGGCTGATGGGATCCTGGTTCCTGGCGGATTTGGAAACAGAGGAGTAGAGGGAAAGATTGCCGCCGCCAACTATGCTAGAGTCAACAATGTGCCCTATCTTGGAGTGTGCCTTGGACTTCAAATCGCTACGATAGAGTTCTGCAGAAACGTACTAGGCCTCGAAGGAGCGAATTCAGCTGAATTTGACGAGAATTCCCCTATTCATGCTGTGGTCTTCATGCCAGAGATATCCAAGACCCACATGGGAGGAACTATGAGGCTGGGGACAAAACCAACTCCATTCTTAGTCGATGACTGTAAGGTTCGAAGATTGTATGGAGGCGCGGGCCATGTAGATGAGCGTCACAGGCATCGATATGAGGTAAATCCGGATCTTATAGAGAGCATTGAGTCCGCTGGGATGGTGTACGTTGGAAAGGACGAGACCGGAGAAAGATGCGAGATTATGGAGCTTGAAGGACATCCATACTATGTCGGGACACAGTACCACCCGGAGTTCAAATCCAGGCCCGGGAAACCTAGTCCTCCTTTCCTAGGGCTCCT
>DALC01000103.1:3002-5645 GCA_002499325.1 Euryarchaeota archaeon UBA538 | reverse complement strand
CTAGCAACAACTGCTGTCAACACTGTCCTGAGCACAAAAGCAGGTTTTTGCGGGCATGATATCTGCACGAGAGCTTCTCTCATTGAATAGCGCGGTTACTTCAGCAAGCTCTTCAGGCGCATCTCCTCTCTCCTCTAGACAGAGCTTGAGGCCCAACAATCCCCACATATTATCCTTCCAAAGTTTGATATCTTCACGGTACACGGCTTCTGCTTCCTCTACTTCTCCTTGCTCAAGAAGTAATGCGCCTAGAATATGGCGAACTGGTTGCATCTGCCCCCATGGCTCGTTGTAGGCTAAGTTGAGTGAAAGGTCAACGCCTCTGCGTAGGTGATCGAACGCCTCGGAGAAGTCATAATCCTCCCCTCTGGCCTTAGCTTGAAATTGTCTCCTGTATTCTATCTCACCAGCAAGTACAGCATCATTCACCAAGAGAATACATGGGCCCTCAGTTGGATCTTGATACATTAGATTGTTGTGAAGAACTCTGCCCTGAAGAGCTGGATTGTCGAGGGCTTCCACGAACAGCAACTGCTCAGCCTCGGCCTCAGGAACCATCCCTTTAGAGGCATAAGCCACACCTCTGGCATAATGCTGAGTAGCTATTGCTGCAGGGAAGACTTCCCTATCTGTGTGGAGTGGCTCATTGAGTATATCATCCCACTTTCCAAACCTGATCATGACATGCCAAGGCATAGTCACATATGACTCCAAGAATATCGCTCCCATCGGGATTATTCCTGCAAGCATGAATTGCACGCCGGACTCGGAGTCCCCAGCTGGTAGTGTACTGACTGCTTTGCGCGCATACTTCAGTGCTGTTTCGTACTGTCCATCGAACATTGCACACCAGACTACGAAGTGATGATTGTGCATTCTGTAGAATTTGTAGAACTGGGATTCATTGCCAGTTATCTCCACATACCTATCATCCGCCTCTACAGCCGCGATGTTGCAATCAATAGCCTCCTTCCATTGACCGACCCATGCATCAATATGAGATGGCATATGGACCAGGTGACCTAGCCCTGGCATCAGTGTCCTGAGGACATCGGCTGCGGGGAGGGCCTTCTCAGGGAATGGCGAAAGTTCCAGTGCATGGCAGTAAAGGTGACAAAGTGCAGGATGTACCTTTGCTTTCTCACTGGCCTCGAAAGCGTCTTCTAATATACTGACCAGAAGTAGGGTATTATCGTCTGCGGGAGTAATTTCACCAGTCTTGGTATCTTTATTCCACAATTGCCAAGCCTTCAGATTCATTAGTGCCTCAACATAGATCGCGGTAACATCCAGATTCCCACTATATTTCTCATAAAGAGGGGCCATTGCTTCAGCGAATGCGATATTTAGCTCGGCGCTATTTCCCATGTTAAGTACGGACGGGTCAGCAGCATCTCTTGCTTCCTCTGAATGCCTCTCCGCCAAAGCATCGATGAGGTCTTGTTCCATCTCTGAGCATCCTTCTTTGAGAGAAATGGCCATCTGAATAGGGTCATATCCCGAGCCAAGTCCTGGGGTCCAATTGTAGTTAGATGATACGCAATATGCAATTCCCCACCATGCCATAGCACAGTCCGGATCTAATTCAGCACACTTAGAGAAGCACGCAATAGCTTCCTCATGGTTATAATTTAGCATGTGCCCGTATGCAAGAATGAACATTTTTCTAGCTTCATCGTTCGAGCATGTTACTTCCATTGCGAAAGAATAATTTTCCATATTTCCAAAATCGTAGTCTTTAGGTGCCAAGTTCATGTCTTGACCAAAGGGTGCTCATGTATAATCTAAACTGAATGGACCTATGTTTTTTCAAGTTTTTAGATTTTTTATGGATGATATTTGGCCCTTTATTCAGTCTACTGATACCTTGAGGACTCTGGTTGTCCTGTATCCCTGCAATACTTTGAGGTACTTCTTCTCGGAGAATCTTTGATCCATCTCAGAATCGCCCGTCTCGATCCTAAGACTGCGTAAGGTGAGCATCTTGGCAGGAGTAACGATTCCCAGGACCCTATTCACCCCAATTATCCTGAGGACATCAGGAGAGAGCTGGAGATTTCCTCTTCCGATAAGAAAGCCTTGTCCTCCCATTGGAGAGAGGAGTAATATCACATCGCCTTGATGCTCCTTCAATGCAGACAATATCTCGTTTTCATTTAGATCCGAACCAATAATGTTACCACCGACAGTAATGTCAATACCCAGGGTATTCAACTCGAACCCAAGTATACCACCGATTGTTCTGAGAGTCCCTCCTGAGCCCCACACGATCATCATTCGATCATCAATCAGTGTCTCCCTTACATGATCTGCCAGTCCCTGAATAATTTCTTCTTCTCCTGAGGCCTCCACTCTCATCTTAGAGCCCTGCATCCATCGAGGACTCGCCGGGGTAATTGCCTCGGCGTAGAGTTTTACAACCCACTTCCCTTGTCTATAAAGATCCTCATCTAGGTCTAGGACCTCTGTGGAAGACAAAAGAAGATCACCCTCCAGCCATGCACTTAGAACCTCGGCGGCCGCCTTGGGAGAGGATGCGAAACAGCCCGAATGCATCTTCACTCCTGTTGGAACACCGATGATGGGCAATTCAGGCCTGCCATATTCCGACAGAGCTGCCACTACGTCTCTAGTCGTTCCGTC
>DALC01000103.1:0-2596 GCA_002499325.1 Euryarchaeota archaeon UBA538 | reverse complement strand
TCGAAGAGTGGATGACTTCAAGTGAAGAAATTGCTGGTGAAATCCAATCAGTACCCATTCTTCCTTTACTAACGTACCACTGGATTCCATCTAAATTTTCCTTACTGATTGTAATTAGGTGATCCAGCATCGCCCTCATCCTCGGGCCTGATCTATCTTGTGCCCCCTTCGATCTCGCTATTTCCGCTTGCCCATCTGATCCCTTCAAACCCAGTCTTCCACCTAGTCCTGCATCCGGATTTACAAGAAGCCCCAACCTGACCATGTCCATGGCAAGGGGGGACTGGTCTTATCGGTTCGTAATGTAATTGCTCTTTTTCTCTGTTGTCAATTTGCAAGAATAGATTTTTGTACGAATATTTCGATTTATGACAGACGCCTTCAAACGCGATTGCGTGACCGGCCATATCAGGAGGAGTGCTTATGATAACGGTCGAAGTTGGCGATAGTGATGTTCACGAGTATGCGAGTGGAATTTCTGCTGGCGAGGTTATTGCAAACGTCCATGGGAGGAAATCTGGCGCTGTTGCTGCTCTTGTAAACGGTGTAGAGAGGGATATGTCTTATGAGCTAGATTCTGATTGCTCCGTAATGCCAATTATCGGAAGCTCTCCAGAAGGGCTCTACATTCTAAGGCATTCTTGTGCTCATCTTCTTGCTCAAGCAGTTACTGAAATGTACCCAGATGCTAAACCAACCATTGGGCCTCCTATTGATCATGGATTCTACTATGATTTCTACATGGACCCCATTTCTGAAGACGAGCTAAGAAAGATAGAAAAGAGGATGAAGGAGCTTGTGAAGAGTAATATACCCATTTCCAGAGAGGAATGTGATAATGATGAGCTACGTTCAATTTTCAGTGATAATAAGTTCAAACTAGAGATAATGGACGACAAGATAGGCCATGATGTCGGCTCCTCAGTCTACAGACAAGGTGACTTCGTAGATCTCTGTAGAGGACCTCATGTTCCTAGTACTTCACATCTCAGATGGTTCAAACTTTCGAGTACCAGTCAGGCATATTGGAGAGCTGACAGCAAGAGGGAGTCTCTCACTAGGATATACGGGATGTGCTATCCAGATAAGACTGGTCTACAAGAGAGGATAAAGCAACTCGAGGAGGCGGCAAAGAGGGATCACAAGAAGATCGGTAAGGAAATGGAGCTATACATGACTGACGAGATGATTGGCAAGGGGCTTCCTGTTTGGTTGCCAAATGGTGAGACTCTGAAAGGAGAAATTGAGAAGTTCGCAGTGGAGACCGAGGAGGCCTACGGATACTTACGTGTAACAACGCCAGTACTAGGAAAGAAGGAGCTTTTCGAGACTAGTGGACATCTTCCACATTACGCTGAGGGGATGTATCCACCTATGGAGATGGATGATGGTGAGTATTATATGAAGGCGATGAATTGTCCTTTCCACCATCTAGTTTATGGAAACAAAAGAAGATCATACCGAGAATTACCAATGAGAATCGCTGAATATGGAACTGTTTACAGGAATGAGCTATCCGGAACATTAGCTGGCTTACTGAGAGTCAGGATGCTAACAATGAACGATGCTCACATTTACTGCACCCTTGAGCAGGTTGCCTCTGAAGTTGCAGATAACATTAGGATGGTTCAGGATTACTACTCAGCCTTTGGATTCGATGATTACTACTTCCGGTTATCATTGTGGGATCCGGATAATGTTGACAAATATATTGATCAGCCTGAGAATTGGGAAACCACGCAGGATCATCTAAGAAAAATTCTCGATGATCTTGGAGTAGAATATGTAGAAGCAGTCGGAGAAGCAGCTTTCTACGGTCCTAAAATTGACATTCAATTCAGGACTCTTCTCGGTCGTGAGGAATCTATGTCGACAATACAGCTAGACTTTGCCGCGAAGGAGAGATTCGAGCTAACATACACTGACGAGACAGGGCATGAGAATGGCGAGGTGTTCGTAATTCACAGGGCTCCACTTTCTACCCATGAGAGGTTTGTAGCATTCTTAACAGAGCATTGGGCGGGCAATTTCCCAACTTGGCTATCACCAGTTCAGGTTCAAATCATAACCATATCAGAGAAGCATAAGGTTCACGCCGCCACTGTTGCCAATACATTATACGAATCTGGAGTGAGGGTGAAAGTTGATGATTCAGACAATACAGTGGGAAAGAAGATTAGGACTCACAGAAAAATGAGGCCCGCATACATGGTCATTATCGGCGATGAAGAGACTGAAAACGGGACTGTTTCCATTAGATCAAGAGGGGGCGAACAACTTAATGGAGTTCCAATGGAGGAGTTTGTGGCTGGAATTTATGCTGAGATTACGACACGGGATAGGAATCTTTCTCTTATCCCCTCGGAGTGATCTGCTTGAGTTCAAAAATCAATAGTCGCTCGCCGATGACGATATTGTTCCTTGTCGTCCTCGTCGATATGTTAGGCCTGACTCTGGTGATACCATTCCTTACCTACTTCGTTCAGGACCTGGCATCAGCAGAGGGGATTGTTGACACCGGCTCCAGAGACTTCTGGGTTGGCATAGTCATTGCGACCTATTCCCTGGCCCAGTTCATTTCGACGCCAATCCTGGG
>DALC01000011.1:6109-10606 GCA_002499325.1 Euryarchaeota archaeon UBA538 | reverse complement strand
CATTCCGGAAATTATTTCGATACCTGATATCGACGACCCTCCGAACTGGGTCTCCCATGCAGAATCCTATCACGGTCAGGCAGGAATTTTCCTTTCCAGTGACATTGATTCCTTGGAACTATATTCTAAATCTAACTGGCCAGTGGTCGAGATACCGATGGAGGAAAGGGACAGATTAGAAGGATGGAGGGTCAGAGAGACGGCTAGAATGATGTCGACTATTGATGATTCGAGCGCGGTTTCAGAGGTTCTATCTCCAACCATCCCAGAGTCTGTTGTCAGCTTCATGATCGAGAAGGGCTATCTGAGGAGACTCGCCTTTCTCGGAGAAGGGGGTGAACCAGTTGGATGATCACCAATCTCCCTCAAATGTACACGAAGGATCGCAGTAGTCTACTAGGACTCCAGAAATCAAGTAGCCATACGCCATCATCTTCGCCTCCGGAACCTCAAGAACCAGATTATGAGCTAGAGAGTGATGCCACATTGGACCATTCGTGTTTCCAGTTGGAAGCGCTGGGAATTCTCCATCGAAGTAAGCCGCAGACGAGCCATCAATCGGTCCATCCACAACATCGACGCCAAATGGGTGATATGCTGACCCAGTCACTACTGGGACGTCACCAGTTCTCACAGCCCTATCTGCAGAAAGAGTCGTAACCTGGGCATCCATCATTGATGTGAGATAGAACATATCGAATGGCTTCAAAATATCTTCATACCCAGTCTCTCTGAATGGCAGGTACGTCTCACCATCTGTAGAGTCCCAAATTGACTGTAGAAGGGCTATTGCCACTGCTCTATCAAGTCTTGAGGGGAGTGAAACATCACTTGAAAGAAGCTGATAGAAAGTGGACGGGAACTCTTCTGAGCCATAGTGAGTAGATCTTTCCACCTGATGAGTGAATGAAGTCCCGCCAACCCAAAGTACGCCCCATTCAAGCTCGGGTATGAATGCCAAGAGTGATGGCCCCCTAAGACCGCCAAGAGATATCCCGATGTAATTCACAGTTTCCACATCAATCATGTTGGTTCCATTATGCTTGAATTCCATTGACTCAGAACATACTCCCGTTATGGTTCTGACCATTGATATATGATTGATAACCGCCTGCATTTGCCTTTCCTGCTGATACTGGAATTCTTTGAGGTCTAGTAATGCAAATGTCATGGCATCTTGATCTCCATCGGAACTCCATCCCTTGAAATCCGTAGCAATAACGACAGTACCGTACTCATTTGCAATAGATCCGGCGCTCCTGACATATGATGAACCACTGCCGAAAAGCCCGTGACCAAACACAGTCAGAGGCCCCGATGTGTTGTTCTCTGCGAGAGATTTTGGGATTAGCATTGAGAAATCGACCTCTCTGTTCTCAACGAACTGAGGATCTCCGTATTCCCCTCTCATCAAGGGCGATCTCGCATACTCGTTTTCCATGTAGTGAGGTGTAGTAAATGTTCCCCGTATCAGCCTTAGTGAGTTTCCATCATCACCGTAATTCTCAACAACTTCCGTAATGTTACAGCCGATACCACTCTCACCCAACCTCTGCTCTGCATCATCCCTCATTATCACTATATCTCTCAAAATTGAATCCGTTGAAGCAGTGTGAAACCACCAGGCGGCCTGGAGAGAACCTCTTTCAAATCCTGAAGATTCGAGGCTTGAGAACATCTCCTCATAGGATTCACGTTGTTCTTCAATACCTTCGGAATTTGTCTCAACATTGTCTCTTAGAGCCCTGAATCCCTCGTGGGGGCTAATCTCATTTCCAGCCAAATCATAAAGCCCTCTAAACCCGACTGCATAAGAGGCATTGTGATCCAAACCCTCTATTGTTCGTAGGAAAAGCAAAGTCTCCTCGCCCTCTTGAGCTCTTGCATCCACTTCTATCCAGTGGAAAACTTTCTCTCCCGTATCCATGTTCAAAAGAACACTCCCATGACCCTCCATTATCGATGCCTCAATATCAAACTGGGATGCCATTCCAGTAATATTTGGGACCTCATCAAATGCGGTGAAAATCTGAGTAGAGGGACTGAAGCCATCAAGCCTATCTAAAATCACCAAATTGTCACTAACCGCGGACCTTGAATCTGGAATCGCCTGTCCATCTATCGTAAGTCTATAACCGGTATCTTGCGAGCTATCCTCAGAAAGAAATGCTCCCGAAGGAAATGGTAGCATGCAATGGACTTGATTGGTATCATCACAGTATCCACTCTCTCCAACTTCAATAATTTCCTCAGGAGCGGACCCTGGATCACTTTCCTCATTTGTATCTGGCGTTTCTGATATGTCTTCCAATGACTCATCATCTACACTTGACTCAGCTGTACAACCAGCTAGTAGCATGGAGCTGACAATTATGCTTGCTAGGATTTTCCTCTTGCCCAGATTCATATTCTCCGCACTATGCTCTGAGATATGAATCCCGATGACGTTATGAGTCCTTACGAGAGATAACTACAGCTACCAATATGGATATGAGGGTGAAAATTGCAGGGAATCCAGGAACCGAATCGCTATTTTCGACGGGGTCTTCTGCTACCTCCGCAGACTCATAGATAATTTCAATCGATATGACGCCTTCAATTGGAATGTTCTCCCAATCACCTTGATATTCGACTAAATCAATTATGAGGCTAAGCGAGTCTCCCTCTCCCACTTCATAATCCATGACTTGGGTAGTGGATAGATTCTTGCCCCAGATAGCGAAGAAGTCATTCAGTGTGAGATTGTTTGTGATGTCTGTAACTACATTGATGACTCTTGAGCCGGTATACATTACGTGTGTTGCCTGCCTACACACCTCGGTATTGAATCCTACGTAACTTGGGATTTCAACATCCTCGCCGTCAATTGTAACAGTTAGATACATGTCCCTGTATCCGGTATTGGTCCAATCAAAACACGCTTGAGTTAAGTCCCCTTCAATTGTTTGCTTAGAGATCTCTTCGGAAGATGAATCGAAATCCGCCAAAGCCACTAGCTCATCTTGGCTCAATAATGGGTAATCTCCGTCAGGAGAGGGAAATTTCTCGTTGATCGCCTCCATCATATAGTTTGCAAGAAGGCCCTGCCCGACGGAGGTCGGGTGCAGAGAGTCAATCATTATGCAGTTTTTGTCACACATCACAGGGGGGGCCGTTACTTCGTTTCCAGAAATTGTACGTGCTTCCTGATTTTGGAGCAGGTCGTCAGATGCATTTAGCAGGTCAAACACCTGAACACTGTCACCATAGCTGTCTGCCAATCTGTTCAGAGCATCTGCCCAAAGGATGCTGGCTTCGGTAAAGTAAACATGCTTCTCGGTTGGGAATATTTGGGTCAAAAACGGGAGAAATGACATATTGGGAAGGTTCCAAGCTAAAACATCGATGTTTGATTCGGTTAATGCGTCCAGTATTATAGTCATATTTTCTTCAAGATTTGCGATGAAAGAGTAATCCCCTTTAACAATCTGGGCGTCAGAGTCGATAAAGTCCCAAGCTCCAATCATTATAGTAACCAGGGTTCCTTCACTGTAATTCTCAGCGATGGTGGTGTGCCTCCCAGCTTCGATGAGTGTCCAAGATCTGTCTCCCCCTACTGCTCCCTCGTAGTAATCCAATCCCATCAGATTGGCGGCGTGAATGGAAGCGAATGGCCCTCGATATCCCGTGGGGTCAGACCCGAGAGTGCTATCTCCCAGTGATGCAATGGTGTGGTAATTAAAATGTTCACTCTCACTGGATTCTTCTTGTGCGGTAACGGTTGTGGTTAGGCTACTGATGAGTATCATAAACACAACCAAGAATGGAAGTATCCCGCGTCGAACCATACCTTCCGCTGCTGATTATGATATTTAGTTGATAGTATGAAAAAATCCAATTTAATCTAGACGGGACCCTATTCATTTTCGCCGTATTCTGCAACGATAACTCTTGATGCTCTGAGGACTCTCTCGTGAAGCATGTAACCTTCCTCAATAACCTCAATAACAACCCCCGGACTAACCCCGTCGGGTGCCGGAAGCATGGCCACCGCCTCCATTTTAGTTGGATCGAATTGCTCTCCCATAGATTCGATATGTGTCACCCCTTCCGACTCCAAGGCCGTCTTGAATCCCTTTAGTGTCATTTTTGTCCCTTCGAGAAATCCTTCGAACTTCCCCCCTTCTGACTGATTTATGGCCCTCTCCATCCCACTCAAGAGTGGAAGTATTTTTTTGGCCAAAGAGGATGACCCGAATCTGATTGCTTGGGATCGGTCCTTCGCGGCCTTCTGCCTGATGTTTGATATATCTGCTGCATAATACTGGAGCTCTTGTTCAAGCTCAGCAACCTTCCCTTTCAATTGCTCTAGTTCGTCTTCTTCGACTATCTCAACTTCATCTCGGTGGCCTTCCTCTTCCTCACTCACAATTCTTCGCCTCCATGCACCTTCAATAATCCAACGGGTTTTCAGTCAGAGTAGAAATACTCTCCATTGGCCTTCTGCTCCCTATCCTT
>DALC01000011.1:4100-5716 GCA_002499325.1 Euryarchaeota archaeon UBA538 | reverse complement strand
CCAGATAGGAATCTATTCATCCCCTTTCTGAGACTCAGCGGGCCAACAGCATGTCCCTGTTTGCCCCCTTCTCCCTCGAAAACTAACAGGGAGTCACTGACTATGTCTACGAAGTAGATATCATGATCAATCACCATTGCCGCCTTTTCATTGCTTTCCATAGTTCTCTTAATTGCCTTGGCCGCTTCCATCCTTGCATTAGCGTCCAGATGTGCGCTCGGCTCATCCAGAAGATACAGGTCCGCATCCTTTCCGAGACAAATCGCTATACTGATGGCTTGCAACTCTCCTCCAGATAGTCTTGATGCTTCAAGATCTAGCATCTTATCAATCTGCAGAGGCCTGATGACTTGAGTATGAAACTCTCCCGACCTCCATTTTGTCCCTATTTCCACATCCAGCCAAAGTTGGACGCTTCCTTGGAAGTCAGTGGATACATGTTGTGGCTTGTACGAAACTTCGGCTTCCATCGTGCACCAACCCTGATCAGGCTCAAGCTCACCAGCAATCATCTTGACCATAGTCGTCTTTCCAGTTGCATTGGGGCCGACAACTCCTATGACCTCGGCTGATCGCACCTCTCCTTGACCTGTCGTCAGCTGGAAATCGCCCATTTTCTTTTCCATATCCCCCCATTTCAGAATTGGCAGGCCAATGTCCTCGCCTCTGGTTCTGCCTCTGACGAATCTGATAGGTTTGTCCCTAATCCTGACGTTCTCTTCGGGAAGATAGCCATCTAGGTATGCGTTGATGGCCGTTCTGGTAGTCCTAGGAGGGGTAAAGATTCCATACGCCGCCCTTTCGCCGTATACCACGTGAAGAAGATCGCAAAGGACATCGAGTATTGCCAAGTCATGTTCGACGACCAAGACACGCTTGCCCATAGCAGACAGTTCCTGGATAATTCTCACCATCCTCATTCTCTCGTATATGTCTAGATAAGATGACGGTTCATCGAAGAAATAAACATCAGCCTCCTTGAGTAGAGTCGCGCAAAGGGCCACTCTCTGAAGCTCTCCACCAGAAAGAGATTCTAGCTTTCTGGACAAAATGTGCATTATTCCAAGTGCTTCGGAGTATTTGTCAATATCTCCTCTGTCATCGACTCTTTCTAGTAATTCATTGACTTCTCCTTCGAAGATTTTAGGAAGCTTGTCAATGTATTGAGGTTTCACTGCAATGCTCACCCCTTCCTCGGATAGAAGGGCCAAATAGTCCCGGAGCTCCCCCCTGGGAAAGGTGGTAATTACATCATCCCAATCCGGTGTTTGATTACTCCAATCACCTAGGTTCGGGGTGATGCTCCCTGAGAGTAGATTGACTGCTGTAGATTTGCCCATTCCGTTCGGCCCCAGTATCCCTACCACTTGCTCCAGTCTGGGAACGGGAAGTCTGAACAGTCTGAAACTATTCTCACCGTAGCAGTGGGACATTTCAGAATCTAGCTCCTCTGGTAGATTGATGACTATTACTGCATTATCCGGACAGTGTCTCGCTCTGTTGAAGCACACAGGACAGGCCGTTTCTAGAATCTTACATTTATCTCCCTTGAATTGAATGCATTCCATGTCACACAATGCTGAATATTTCTTAAGATACGTGTATGCGTTACTATT
>DALC01000011.1:0-3662 GCA_002499325.1 Euryarchaeota archaeon UBA538 | reverse complement strand
TTATACTGCCAAGAATCTGTATCTGGCATAAACATACCCAGCAAGAGCTATTTTCTCGGATTTTGAAAGCTGTATTCTCTCAGAAAATACATCCCCTCCCTTCTTCTTGATCTTGGCCATTATCGACTCGTAAAACTTAGCCATTGCAGCAGGGGAATATCTCGATGCCTTATCGAGCATCGGCAATAGCTTGAAGGCCCTCTCACGGTATCTCTCGGCTTGTTCAATGAAGTCCTCCACAAACGGCCTCCATCCGGGATGGTTGACGACCTCTGAGCCCCCAAGAACATCCTCAGGGGTAATCCCAAATCTAGCCAAATCCTCAGTGGGTAGGTAGATTCTGTTCCTCGCGGCATCCTCGGCTACATCTCGAAGAATATTCGTCAACTGCATGTAAATCCCCCATGCTTCAGCATATTCGACAGCCATTGGATTGTCATATCCATAAATCTCGATACATACCAACCCAACTGTGGAAGCGACTCTGTAGCAGTACGCGTAGAGATCCTCAAATGTCTCGTAGCGGTTTCTGTGGAAGTCATCCTCCATCCCGCTTATCATATCGTCAAGCTCCTGTCTCTGAATTCCAAATTTTCTAACAGTGTCCTTCAAAGCTATGAAGATAGGATCAGTAGATGTCACATCTTCATAGGCAGTGGACAGTTTCTTTCTGTAGTAGAAAAGTTGTGACATCTTCTCGTTGTAGGAAGTCCTGTCTACAACTGGATCCCCTGAGCTAAGCCTCTCGATACTGATTCTGTAATCAATAGATTCTGGATCATCAGAGGACCCTCCTGGGAAATAATCGACATAATCTCCATCGGCAATGTCATCTGCTCTCCTGCAGAATGCGTAATAGGCGCATATAGCCCTTCTCTGAAGATCTGGAAGGTATTTGAAAGAGTGATAGAAGTTACCCGCCTCTCTTCTCGTGAGCTCCTCGCAGTAGTCATAGGCAGTCTCCACAATGCTCTCTGGGACTTCGTTCTCCGACCAAATTGGAGCATCTATGTGGGCGAAAGGATTGACCAGCTCGCCCCTTGTCCCGATTACCCCCATGAAGAGAGCGCCCTCTCTTACGGCCTCCAGTGCAGTTATACTGATCGCTCTGACTGCCTCTCTGGTCATCCCGACAGTTTCCCTGACTCGGTCAATTCCTTTGGAGTCAATATCGGGGTCGATGAGAGAAACGCTTCGCTGGGAAACGAATCCTACTGCGGGGGAATCCCCTACCTCCTCTGCCTTCGTCATCTAAGTAATGGACCGAATACATGGCCCTATTGAACCTCTCCCTAAGTTGAGTATCTTATGCTACGAGCACATGGTTTCTGTGATTGCCGATGTTATGCCAACAACGAATTGCTCATCTTCCTGAAGGGAAGACTCACAATCACTTTCCTGATTATTTCCTTAATTTCCTTCCTCGATACCTTGACCCTGTTATTTCTATCAAGGACGTTATGTGTCTTGAGTAAGGCAAGAGTCCTCTGTCCAATGATAACAGGAATCATACAAGCTCCCCTCAGACGATATTGATTGTGAGGTAACAAGCGTATGTATCTTACAGCCTCATCGAGGTGCTCCTCGGCTCTCGCTATGTATTGGTCAAGCAGGGGTCTGAAAGCATCGATACTATCGGGAAGAAGTAGATCATTAGGACTCAATCCTATTTTCTCAAGGTCATCGGTTGGGATGTAACAACGACCAATCTCTAGGTCCTCGGGAATATCTCTCAGGATATTGATTAGTTGAAGAGCCTTCCCAAAACGAACTCCAGACGACATCAGCTCCTCTTTCAGTTCCGCGCTAGCTTCAAATGCATGCTCTAGACAGATTTCTGTCCAAAATTCACCAACACTTCCTGCTACCCTGTATGCATAATCGTCCATCTCCTCATATCTGCTCAGAGATCGAATCCCACTGCCATCCTTATCTTGGAATCTCTCCAAATCCATCCTCTGGCCACTAATTATGATATCTAGGCACCTTCTGATTAATTCCTGGTCAACTACCGAGGCCTCCTCTAAGAGCTCAATAGGGCCATGCGCTCCTCGTAGTAGTAGGCCCTCAGCAGGGTTTTCCTGAACATCAGAAAGATTTGAGAAATCAGGCATAGAATTGGAGTGTCCCTGAGCCCTATTGTTGTAATCTTCCAGTAGCTCAAGAAGGTCTTCCCCCCCCGATTCGCCCGAGTCAGCAATAGTATCGGAAATTCTAGCTAACAGGTACAGAAGGCCTATTTGTCCTTTGACAGATTTAGGCAGTCTTTTCAGAGTAAGATAGAATGACCTTGAAGTCCCTTCGAGGAGCTTGTCGTTGAACGAATCTAGCTCGGTCATGATTCTTCCTCATGACTCGCAGGGCATCACACACCTAAGACTCTCGCAATCCAGCTTCAATCAATGCCCCAACTAGTACTTGTCCGATTTCAGAAGGATCCCTGGCCACATATATCCCTGCTTTATCAAAAGCGGCGAATTTCTCGGATGCTGTTCCCTTGCCCCCTGATATTATGGCACCTGCATGCCCCATTCTCTTCCCGGGGGGAGCAGTAGAGCCAGCCACGAATCCGATTACTGGTTTACTCATATTCTCAGAAACCCATTCTGCGGCCTCTTCTTCGGCAGAACCACCTATCTCACCTATCAAAACTACTGCTACTGTCTCGGGATCCTCTTCAAACGCGCTTAGGCAATCGATGAATCCCGTACCACTAACTGGGTCCCCTCCAATGCCCACGCAAGTGGTTTGACCCTCGTCAACGCTCATCGTCTGAGCGACCGCCTCGTAAGTAAGAGTTCCAGATTTTGAAACTATCCCAATCCTACCTTTCTTGTGAATAAATGCCGGCATTATTCCAACCTTGCAACCTCCATCCAATCCAGGGGATATTATGCCGGGGCAGTTGGGCCCGATCAGTCTGACATTTTCGAATTCACTGACTTTGTCTACGGCCCTTATCATATCCAACGTTGGTATTCCCTCAGTGATGCAGACAATCAGTCCGCCACCATTCTCATCGAATGCCTCTGCGGCCTCATGAATCGCAGCAGCAGCGAACCGTGCGGGAACGTATATAGCGCTCACATCGGCACCAGACTCGGATACAGCTTCCCTCATATTGTTGTATACTGGTACCCGTCGACCGTCCAGATCGACCTCTTGGCCTCCTTTGCCCGGCGTGACCCCTCCCACGACATTGGTGTTGTATCTGACCATTCTAGTTCCATGAAAGGTACCTTGCTTACCGGTAATGCCCTGTATCAGGATTTTACTCTCCTCATCAATCCAGATCGCCATCAATTATCGCCCCCTATCAGGTCCACGATTTTCCTCGCTCCTTCTGAGAGTGAGCTAACTGTGTGTATTGAGATTTCATCGCTATCTAGTATCGCCTTTCCTTCTTCATGGTTAGTTCCAGAGAAGCGTACTACCAGCGGAACTTCCAATCCCAGTTCTTTCGAAGCTTCAATGACACTCATCGCAACCATATCGCATCGAATTATCCCTCCGAATATATTCACTAAGATTCCTTCAACATTTTCGTCCTCCAGAATAATCTGAAACGCGGCAGTGATTGACTCTCTGGTAGCACCGCCACCGATATCTAGGAAGTTAGCTGGCTCTCCGCCGTATAGCTTGATGACATCCATGGAAGCCAT
>DALC01000029.1:4063-14569 GCA_002499325.1 Euryarchaeota archaeon UBA538 | reverse complement strand
CCGGTGGATCTCCTGAGGAAGCTGATCATCGCCTGCCTCCCCATTCCGACAAGTACCGTCACCATCACCATGAGCAGGGTCACAGAGAGGATCAATCCGCCGAGGCCAGCCACGAAGGCCCCCTCGCCCACAACCGCCAACC
The DNA here is from genome assembly GCA_002499325.1 of Euryarchaeota archaeon UBA538. Lineage (GTDB taxonomy): Archaea > Thermoplasmatota > Poseidoniia > Poseidoniales > Thalassarchaeaceae > MGIIb-O5. The sequence goes on along the minus strand of DALC01000029.1, from coordinate 14,427 downwards.
ATGCCACGAACGGGAAGACTGCGGCGGCCGTACAATCCACTGACGCGGCGGAGTAGCCTATTCCCCACAGGTACATGTTTCTCCGTGGTGTGAAAACCTCATCGGACTCCACCGTCTGGTACCTGTCCAACCACCTCTGCACGGAAGACATCATCTCACTGGTCCACCCAAGAAGCATCAGGCTACCCAGTACCACTAGCAGGCATGCAATTCCAATAGCTATGGTGTGCAAAGTCCCTGATAGGTTTACGATCTCGCTCAACCCGAAGATGACTATCCCAACGGACACGAAAAAGGTCAGTTGCCCGAGAGCGGCAAAGCCCCCGATCTCGAATGAACCAGGCATCCTCCCGCTTATCTTTCCCTCTGCGTGCAACTCCTCCTCCCTCATCCCCAGGCTGAGGTAGTAGGTGATGTACGAGGGCAGGACTGGGAAGGCGCAAGGGGAGAAGTACACCAACACTCCGAGGAAAAGTCCGATGATGAATACGCCTGTGACTGACCTGTCCGATTTCGCTATGCCGATCCTGAGGTCCTCTGCATCGCCCTCATTGGCCTTCAGAATCGCGTTGTCAAAAGCCCCCCACCTGTCCAAGGGCGTCCCAGTGTTTTCCTTCGCTACCACATATCCTTCATGGTCAATTACCAGGACCAATGGGATTAGTTGAGCAGAGTAGTATTCGACTATGTCGCCCCTTGATCCGTTTTCCAGGATTATTGATTCGGGTCCGCCGTTCACCACGGTCCAATTCATGAATTTCTCAGAATCAGGGTCCCCGAAGGTCGAATTGATCTGCGCGAATGTTTCCAAACCGTACCAAGAGGCCACTGAAATCACCGTCACCGGATACTCTCCCTCGAGATCGCTCCACTCAGCGATATTGCTCTGAATATGTTCTTGCACATAGTGGCAGTTCGAACAATCCACTGCCATGAAGTCTAGGATGACGACACTCCCTCTCAGGGAACTCAACTGAACAGTGCCGTTCTCATCGGCGATAATGCTGTCAATACCGGTCCTGTTCATTGATTGAGCTTCGAAATCGTACACCTCGTTGACGTCTCCAGAGACCCCATAAATCGACGAAGTCATTCCGAAAAGGGACAGTGAGGAATATCCAATGATGCAGAACAGCACGACAGCGACGCCGAAAGCCCTCCAGGTGTCGCCCTGCCTGAGAATACTGAAATCTAGCCTTTGAGTCAGCGAGACTCTTTCTGGCTCACTCATGCATTGTGAAGTGTCGCGTTCTTTTTCATTACAGTGGGTGAATGTTTTCTCTTCGACAGAGGGCAGAATTTCTGATTTCATCAGATTTCTATCATCTTGAAAGTAATAATCTAGGCCTCACCATCCTTATCTGCACAGCTCTTTCGCGAGACACGGGGCTCGTGGTCTAGGGGTTATGACGTCGCCTTCACATGGCGAAGATCGCAGGTTCAATTCCTGCCGAGCCCACCATCAATTAGGTCATCCAACAATGATGATGCACCTATTCTGGACTCATTCGGATTGCCCGTGGATAAGCCCTCCTTCTGCATTATTGACAGCATCCTCCGGGCATCCTCTGTTTTCCTTATTCCCCCTGAGATCTTCACTCCCTTCCTCTCTCCCATCGTAACGAGGTGCCTGTTTGCCTCCATGGAGAGTATTCTGGCATCGTCGTCAGTGCAGTCCCCTCTCTTGCCCGTGCAGGTTTTTACGAAATCAGCCCCAGAGGCCATGGCCAACCTGCTTGTTGCCCTAATCGAATGTTCGTCCAGAAGAGGGGTTTCTATGATCACCTTGAGGGTCTTGTCTCTTGACGCCTCCCTCATGGCTAGTAGGAGGGCCAATTCAGACTCTCCGGGAAAACCATCCTGTTGCTTGGGCTCTAAGACGCAGTCTATCTCATCAGCCCCCTCGTCAACAGACTGGGATATGGCCCTCGAAACCTCCGATGGATCCCTCCATCCCTCAGGGAAGCCACCCACCACGGAGGCTACTCTCACCTCTTCTGGGAGGTGGCTCCTGACGAATCCAACATGCTCTGAAAAGACGCAGACCGCGGCAGTGCCATGGGCAACCGCTCTCTCGCACAGCCCAATCAGATCCTCCTCTGACGCGCCCCTGTCCAGTAGTGTGAGGTCCAATATCCCGATTATTTCCTCATTTTCCATGCTCACACTACCCATGAATCGACTCAAATCTCCTCATGAAGTCAACTAAAGCCTCAACGCTCTCGATAGGGCAGCCATTGTACAGACTGGCCCTGATCCCTCCGACGCTCCTATGCCCCTTCAGGCCACCGAGGCCCGCCTTGTTCGCCTCTTCGAGAAAAACACTCTCCAGCTCCTCTTCCCTCATCCTCCATGTGACATTCATCACAGACCGGGACTCGGCATCAGCATGCGGAATCCAGAAAGGGGTCCTGTCCAGCTCCTCATATAGCAATGTGGACTTGGCCCTGTTCCTCTCAATGGCCCCTTGGAGTCCCCCGTTTTCCTCCACCCATGAGAGGACCCTGTCTAGGACGAAAATCCCGAATGTGTTTGGTGTGTTGAACATCGACCCCTTGGAGATGTGGGTTCTGTAGTCAAGCATCGTGGGAAGGCCTTCCCCTATTCTCGAAACGGCCCATGGAGAGAGAATCACCAGTGTGACTCCACTGGGGCCCAGGTTCTTTTGGGCTCCCGCATAGATCACATCATGGGCGGAGACGTCTATCGGAACGCCACAGATGTCCGAGCTTGCGTCTACCACTAGGTGTCCTTGACCTACGTCCGGGGTCTCGTGGTACTGGGTTCCGAATAGTGTGTTGTTAGAGGTGTAGTGAACGTATGTCGCGTCTTCTCTGACTTCGAACTCCCCCTTCATGGGGACAGATTTGAATCCCCTGTCTGAGTCATCCCAGGATGCTACGCAGTCACCTATTCTGTTGGCTTCCTTGAGGGCCTTCTGCGACCATCCACCAGTTACTAGGAAGTCGGCCTTGTCACCGTCCCCAAGAAGATTCAGGGCAGTCATGTAGAACTGGGTCGAGGCCCCTCCTTGGAGGAATAGTATGTGGTAGTCGTCCGGTACGGACAGTATTCTCCTGACCCTGCCCATGGCTGAGTCTATGACTTCTTGAAAGAACGTACTTCGGTGTGACACCTCGAGTAGCCCGAAACCACTCCCACTCAGGTTGGGTAAAGAGGACGCCACATCCTTCACCACTTCCAGTGGGAGTACAGCTGGCCCCGCTCCGAAGTTGTGTATGCGCCCGTGTTCCGCCATGTGCGCTCGTGTGATAACCAGTCTTTCAGCCCATCGCATGTAGATAGGGTTCATCTCTGGAAGTCCGGACGGAAGCTCATGGTCAGGGTGGGCTTGGTGATGCTCCAAGGTGCTAGGCACGCTCATATCAGCGCACTCAATGAGGCTTCAGAGGATTGCGGAATCCCGATTGAGATAATAGAGATAAGGAAGCTGGAACAGCTGCACAATTCTGATCCAGATGCTCTGATAATTCCTGGTGGCGAGTCCACGACCATGAGGAAAACGGGTAAGGACGATGCGTCCTCTCTGATGCCTGGGATGTTTGAGTGGATAAGGGCGAATCGCTCCAAGCCTATTCTCGGAACATGTGCGGGTGCTATACTTCTGGCTGACCCGCAGGACGGGTCCTCTCCTCTGATCAAAGCGGTCCTCAACAGGAATGCGTACGGCTCTCAGTACGAGTCATTCCAGGCGGCAGTACACTCCACTCTTCTGGATAGGGAATTCCCTGGGGTCTTCATCAGAGCTCCAAGGTTCGTCTCTGCCGATGGCGATATATGCGCGACCCATGGGGATGAGGTTGTTGGTGTGAAGAACGGCATGGTAATCGGACTGACCTTTCACCCGGAGCTATCCCCTGACAGGGGATTCCACAAGTGGATTATTGAGAATGCGAGGGTGTGATTGAGTGACGATACTGCCCCAGATCAGAGATATTCCGGAGGCGCCGGATATGTCTGACTGTGAGGGATGCATCCAGTGCCAGATGGGTAGCAAACTGGTACTGTTCATCACCGGGCACTGCCATTGGAGGTGCGATTACTGCCCATTGTCCGAGACAAGGAGGGAGATTGACTTCATGTATGCCAACGAGAGGCCATGCGAGAGCTTCGACGATGTGATTGAGGAAGCCAGGGACATGCGCGCCACCGGTGCGGGAATCACTGGAGGGGACCCCTTGATGGCCAAGGAAAGAAGCATCGAGGGCATAAAGAGGCTGAAGGAAGAATTCGGCCCGGACTTCCACATCCACCTTTACACGAGCATACCGTTCAAGAAACAGTGGGCTAGGGAATTCGCCGACGCGGGGTTGGACGAGATAAGGTTCCACTTCCTGGATCTAAAGTCAGACGACTACAGGGAGATAATCCAAGCGTGCTCTGAAGCCGGAATACTGACGGGAGTGGAGCTTCCCTGCGAGCCAGACAAGGAAGAGGACCTTTTTCGATTAATCGAAGAACTGAGGGGGTTCGAAGTCAGCTTCATGAACCTAAATGAGCTGGAGATAACTGTCGGCAACCATGACAACATGGAATTGAGGGGATTCAACCTCTCAACAGAGATCACTGCGGGCGCGGAAGGCTCGTCGGAGCTAGCTCAGTCATTGAGGGACAGGGTCCTGGCAGCCTCTATCGGAGCCCCCGACCCCATTGACGGCGAGATAAGGGAGCATTATGGGTTCCATCTGAAGTACTGCACTTCGGTGTACAAGGACGCCGGGCAGATGAGAAGGAGGTTCCTTCGCAGGGGGGAGGCCACGATTTCCCCCCACGAGACCCTCAGTGATGACGCGACACTGATTTTTGGCGCACTGTACACTGATGACGACCTGCAAGAGTCATGGATCTCTGAGATATCCGAGTTCACAGGCCTCCCTTCCAGATTCATGCTTTACGACCGCGAGAAAGGCAGGATAGAGATTCCAGTGGCAGTGGCTGAGCAGATAGCAAATGAAGTATCGGAGCCAGTAGCCATCGTGGAGGTTACTCCCACCTTTGAGAGGACTGAGGTAATGCTCGTATGGCTTAATGACAAGAGGCCCTGAGCGAGATTCGCGTTGGGTTGATAGGGCCTCGACCTTCGTAACAGCATAGTGCCAGTGAGTTCAGCGAGCCCTGAAGCGAACATAGCAAACCCCTACAGGAGGCTATCGGCATCTCAGATGGTGACCTGGAAGGCTTGTCCAAGACTCTGGTACTACAACAATATCCCCAAGCTCAGGGGGCCCCTGCCTCCTCAGATAATCAGGGGAAACGCCGCAGAGTCTTGCATCTCGAGAGTGATGCGGGACTCGCCAACTCTTGTTCCCGGCGAATCTGAGGATATCCTCAAATCCCCTATCCTTGATGATGGGAACCCTGCATATGAGTTCGGAGAATTGTGGCCAGGTCCCTCTCTGCAAGTCCTGGATCGCTCTGAGTGGCCGACTGACAGGAAGGCTCTGGAAAAATGGGCCTTATCCAGAGCTGACTCACATTTCCAGAAGTGCTGGGATGACGCGGTCAGGGATTGGGAGTCACTAACCAACAGGGTCGGGACGTCCGACTCAGCGGATATCTCAGAATGCCGCGAGATGGTGGAGAACGGCATTAGGATGCACCTCGATCAAGTTGAGAGGTGCCTGAACTCACTAGACTCAGATACCTTGGAGTCTTGGAGAGGGGGCTCCAACCGTCCAGAGTGGCCGGCTCCGGATGGATTCCCCCTATCATGGTCGGAACCACATCCATGTGCGCAGGAACCGAACACGGAACCCAGCTGGACGGAGGCGTGGGAAATCGCTCGTCCTTGGTTCGTCGACCCCGATGCAGACTCCTTCACCCAGACCACTTCACATCCCGAGGGCTGGTTTCAAGGCGAATATGACTTGGTTTACAGATGGACTGGAAGGCCTTCGGTAATCGATATCAAGGCGTCACAAGGAAAGGGGGACAGATCGGGGGGATATCTGGAACAACTCAGGCTCTATGCGTGGCTCTGGTGGGAAACGCACGATAGGACGGAAGAGGTAGAGTCTCTGGAAATCTGGTATCTTGGACCAGGTAAAGTGAAGGGAGTCGAATTACCGTCTCCCGAGGAACTCGAGGAATACTCCATGGAATTGAAGGACCTCTATCTTGCCATACACGCCAAGAATCCCTCTTTGGAAGACTGTCCAGCGGACCCGTCCCCTCTTCGGTACTTCGATTCGGGAGGCGAGCCCTCTGTTCCCCCATTAGATCCAGACCCCAATGCGAGATGCAGGAGGTGTGATCTCAGAGGAATTTGTGAGAATGGCAAACACGATCTCGAACTACCCTCAGAGACGAGAATAGAGAGATTTGGGCACGCTTGGCCAATTACCCCGATTGGATCGATAAGAACAAGAGCGGATGCTACAGGCATGGTATCTGATTTGAGGGGGCCTTCTCTGGATGAGTCAGGTGGAGTCGAACTCTCCTTCAGACTTCAGGATGGATTTGATCGCGCCAAAGTGAGACCGAGTAGGTACGGCTCTCCTTCGGACGTGACCAGGTCAATTGCGAATGGAGTGAAAGTTAGGGTAGAGGGGGCAATTCCATCAATATGGAGGGGAGAGGTGGTTCTTGATATCGATGAGTCATCGAGAATCTCACTGGCCAAGGACGATGAATCATCACCGATAGTAGAGATAGAGACCAGAATCAATGTAATTGGGAGAATATGGTCAATAGACGCCTTTCCCAACGGTCTGGGCGTCTCTCGCTGGTCGGTTACCATAGTGGACAAGTCAGGGTCCGCGGGAGTAATCGCATTCAAGCAGTTCATCCCAGTTCTGGCCGCCGGTCTTTCAAGAGGTGACGAGATAGCCATCCTTAACGGGGAAGTGGGGGAGTTCAACGGCAGGGCACAAGTCAGGGTAGGGCCAAATACGAGAGTGGTCTCTGTCAGAACGTCAGAAGACGTGCCAAGCTTCTAGTGGCGCCGAGAGAGGGATTTGAACCCCCGCGTCCAATGGACAGTGGATTTCGAATCCACCGCAATACCGGGCTATGCGATCTCGGCAGCAATCCTCCCACCAGCGAATCAGAGATAAGGATGACTGGATTCCACAGACCCATGCAGGTGGAGGTGCGGAGCGCCGAGGGCGTAATGACAGTCGAATCCGATGTTCCCATCTCAGTAGGTGGCATCCTGGATAAGCTTGGAATAGCTCACTCAACAGTGCTCGCAGTAGTTGGAGATACGATCATTCCGCATACATCCATGATCAGTGACGACGTGAGCATAGAACTCGTAGTGGTCTCAAGCGGTGGTTAGGTCGCCGGCGAGTAGGGTTCCCGGGCTCACAGTGACCGTTTCCTCACCCTTCCTCATCAGGGCGGCCTTGTTTCCAAGCAGTTCAAAGAACTCCCCATTTTGACGCAGGTATGATCCCTCGTACAAGCCGATGACAGGCTCGTCTCTGATACGATGAAACTCATTCACCCTCCTAGAGCGAGTCTCCCCGAAGTGCTTCAAAAAACCACCATCCTCTTCCTCCCTGAACCAGATCCCGCCTGGGTAGTAGTGGGGATTAATCTGGAACGGAACCAGTCCGAGGGTTTCATACGATGGAACCATGGTTATTGGCATGTCATTGGTGGTCTGCATGGTCGGGCAAGCCACGTTCGCCCCAGCGCTAACTCCTGCGTAAGGAATTCCCCTGCTCATTACAGCCTCCCTGATAGGCCCGACTAGGCCCCTTTCGTGCAACTCCCTGACCAGTAGCCACGTGTTCCCGCCTCCTACATAGATGCCATCGGCCTCGCCTAATGCCGAAACCGGGTCTTCATACTCATGGATACCCACAAAATCCCCTTCTACTCCTGAGAAACCCCTCATCCTCTCAGTGTACCCATCATGATCGTCTGACGCATATGGGACAAAGACCACCTTATCGCAATCAGAGAAGTTCTCTGACATCAGGCTCTGGTACATCGCCTTTCTTTCATCGGTACCGACTCCTCCGCTACCGAGAAGAATCTTCATTGACATTCACCCCTAGACATAGAAATCACCAGTCTGAGCAGGGTCTTCCATGCCTAGCGCATCCTCAAGCGAGCTCGAAATCTCATAAGTCTCCATCAGCTTCTTCGCGGTCTCTTCCGTAGAGTCCATGTCTAGGTCTAGTGGCAAGTCCAGCCCATTCTCTATCCAGTGAGCCAACCTACTAGCCGCAAGAACGTCGGTACTAGCTCCCACCGTCTCAGCAACCAGTGCAAATGCTTTCACCCCAAAAAGTGACGACAAAGAGACCAGGAGTCCTGCGACACCTATCATTCCCGCTTCAGGCCTCTCCCTACTGACAGGAATGTCGTCTTTCTCCAGACTTCTTCTAACTCCGTCATCCGCACAAATAACGTGAATCCCCTTGTCCTCGGAACCGGAAGCCAACCCTGCCAGCACAAGTAGCATCGGTGTTGAGGATTCCGAGCAGATTCTCAGAATCTCTTCAGCTACCTCGTGCTGTCCTGCAGAAGTCATGGGTTGCATCTCCCCTCCGATTACTATAACCGTCTGCCCATCTGGTAGCAGAACGGAGGTAATCTCCATTCTGGGGGGCCTCATTAGGCCGTCAGTGTCAAACGTTGAGTGAGGGGGAAAATCGTGGTTCAGAATCCAACCAAGAGTTCTCGAGGGATGCTTCGATACCAGTGAGTCGACTAGTATCTTACCTACATTACCTACTCCCGGAACTGCTTCCAATACGGCTGAATGTTCCGGAAGTCCGTCTCCGACTATCCAATGAACATGTGTCCTACTCATCATTCCCCACTCCATCCGATGGCGACGGAAGAGAGTCGACCCAATCTTCACTGCCTGCCTGCTCCCTCTCCCTTCTCCTCTTGCCCTGGGGATCCTCAGGGGAATACTTCAGTGGGGCGGACGAAACCATCATCTTGCCACATTTCTTACATTTGGGCCCAAGGCCGTACAAATCACATTCCTTGCAGTACTGTAATTTCGATCTTACCATAGCCCTCATACGGCTAGCGGCGACTAATAGTCAATGAACCATGCGGGTGTCTTTGAGCCCTAAGACCGTTCTATGGATAGTGAACCATCTACCGATGACATGCTACTCTCTACCGCCTTGACCGCAGAAATCCATACGGACTCAGCCGCTTGATAGTCAGGTGCTCTGATGTCAACCCGATAGCTCGGAGCCCCATCGTAGTGGCAGGTCAGAGTAACATCTTCGAGTCCTTCAGCACAGGACTCAGCTTCAACGAGAGCGTCTCTGATGGCATAAACTCCTTCTTCTCCCCAGACCTGTATCTCAAATACTCCTCTGATTTCAACAAAAGGCGGAATTATATTCTCCATGGCCAGATTAGTTACAACCTCTGTCCATTCTCCCTCGAACCCAGCGTCGATTAGTGATGTTTCACTAATTGCGCATTCCTCAAGCGCCCCATACAGGGTCCCAAATGCCTCGGTCATTTGACTGGAGATGTCGCCTCTCTTGTTCTCGTCCCATCCAACCCTCTCTGAGGCCACCCTCATTATCTGAATCGCACGCTCCTCATTTTTCCAAGCCTGAACTGTATCTCTTCTACGCTCTTCTGAGACGCTTTTTAAGGACAACTCAACTCTTTTCCTGTCTTTCTTGACTTGGATTACTTTGGCTACAACCCTCTGGCCCTCCCTAACGTGGGCCCTGATGTTTCGCACCCAACCAGCTGCAATCTCGCCTACGAAGACGAAACCCTCTCTTCCGTCATATGAGTCCAGACTCAAGTATGCCCCGTTCTGCTTGATGTCCTTTACAGTGCAGATTAGAAGATCTCCCTCTTCTGGCCACTCTTCTTCGGTATTCGCCATTTTTTTGCCCCCTTCATTCGAGGACATCAACAATGGTACTTCCCGAAAGGTCCGACTTTCCACCTCTGGGGATGGCTAGAGTAGATCCGCACACCGAGCAAGAAATCTCTGTTGATGCCCTATCGAAAACAATCGCCTCCGCACCACAGTCGCGACAGCTAACCTTCAGAAACTTTCCAGACATTATTATTCCTCACTTATCTACCAACTCGAACTTTCTAGCCCTCTTGCCCCTGGGCGAATGAGCCTTTCCTGTCTCGCTACACCTGTAAACTAGATTGACTCTCTTTGTAGGCTTCTCTCCGGAAGGCTTTGGCCTCGGGAAACCTCGGTAACCAGAAGTAACCTTCCTAAATCTCCTCTGCCCCCACTTAAGCTCACTAGCGCGCCTCTTCTTGACACGCTCCACAGTATGCTCGGTGTGCTTACCAGCAGCGGGGCTGTAGCGCTTAACCTTCCTTGGCATCTTCACCATTCACTGCACCTCAATGCTTAGTAGCGAGGCCGGCGACCGATG
>DALC01000029.1:0-3685 GCA_002499325.1 Euryarchaeota archaeon UBA538 | reverse complement strand
TCGAAGCAAAATCAACAATAATCGCCTTACTCTCCGATGCTCTGTGACGGACTGGTGGTTGCAATGGTGGCTGGGCCTGGCCTTGTTGGTCTCTGGATACTCAATGTCTAGGATGGGGCCTGCATTTAGAAGATCAAAATTGGGGGCGCCACTGTTCCTAATGGGGCTTCTACTGACGATCTATCCTCCAGAGGGACTTCTCGTAGCCGAATCCAGAGCCTCCGATGAAATGCTAGCCACCCTGAAATGGGTAGGTCCAGCGCTGATCGGATTCATTCTTGTTGCCTCGGGGGCACCGATTTACTATGTCACAAACAAACCACGACTAGTTGCAGGCTGGTTATTGGTTTTCTTTGCAGGCTACTCGATTATCGTAAACTGGTCGCTCGAAGCAGATAGCATCATATCAGGGTTCGTAGCATTATTGGGAATTCTAATCACTGTTTTCCTCCATCTTCTCGCTGTAAGGTTCACCGAGTCACTGTCGTCCGGAGACGGGGTAACTGAACCTCTAGATGAAGGTGAGATAAGACATGTATCTGCAATTTTGTCTTCGCATTTAACCCAAATGGAGGGGACTACTGATGAGTGATTTTCTAACTGTATTCTTCGGAACAATTGTTCTCTCATCAATGGTCATCATTGTACATCTGAAAGCCGCTTATCACCCATATCACAATCCAATTCCATTGATCATCTCATCTCTAGCAGTTATGTTGACAGGAATTTTTGCTTCATCTCTAGTCAACAGCAATCTTACGTACTTAGATTCAATGAGAGTTTCAGTCTCTGAATCAATCATTGCAATCCTAGGAATTTCCCCTCTTATTTACTTGGCTATTTTTATCATTCTAGCGAAGGTTTCTGTAAGTACCAGTGAGATAGATCTCGAGTGAGCCATTCTCAATCGCCCCTAGATCGGAGGGTAACGCTGATAACACCCATTCTGGTCGCAGCGCTGTCCAATAGGTGGTGCGTATGTCAAAAGGTACTCCAAGTATGGGAAAAAGGCAGAAGTCTACACACATCAGGTGTAGGAGATGCGGAAAGCACTCTTTTCACAAGACCAAGGGGGTCTGCTCAAGTTGTGGATATGGTCAAACAGCCAAGATGAGAAAGTACAGGTGGAGCAAGAGAAATCGCACTATGGGGAGTAAGTAACTTCGGAAAGTGCTAAGTCCTTAATCTCCGAGGAGCATTTGGTAGCCGATGTGCGGGATCATCGGAATTTTGTTAAATCCTGAATCTCAGGTAGCCCAGTCTCTATATGATGGCTTGCTGGTTCTTCAGCATAGGGGCCAAGACGCTGCAGGAATAGTTACTAGTGATTCGGAGAATATTTCCCACAGGAGGGCCAATGGATTGGTCAGGGATGTCTTCAGGTCGAAGCACTCCCAGTCCCTGTCAGGTTCTATGGGAATCGGCCATGTCAGGTATCCTACCGCCGGATCTAGCTCAGTAGCAGAGGCTCAACCGTTTTACACAAATACCCCGTTCGGCGTTAGTCTGGCTCATAATGGGAATCTGAACAATACTGGAGATATTATTTCAGGTCTGCTGGATTACGATCATAGGAGAATAAACACGAGCTCCGATTCAGAGGCGCTATTGAATCTCTTCGCAGCCGAAATCCAGCGTTCGCTGAATGGCAGGCCGGGGGGGCTGGAGTCCCTTTCTGATGAGGACATATTTAGAGCAGTGGAAAGGCTACATCTAAGGGCCGAGGGGAGCTACAGTGTTGTAGCAGTAATAACAGGCTGGGGGATTATCGCATTCAGGGACCCAAATGGGATTCGCCCTCTCTCAATGGGAAGCAGGGTCGTCAATGGATTTACGGAGCGTGTTTTCGCCTCGGAGAGCGTAGTCTGTAATACTCTTGGATTCAGTCATGATGGAGATGTCTCCCCAGGTGAGGCCATTGTGGCAAGGATGGATGGGGCATTCTCGTCCAAGCAATGCTCCAATGATGTACTTCATAGTCCATGTATTTTTGAGCACGTCTATTTCGCTAGGCCGGACTCCGTTTTGGATGGCGTTTCCGTCCACTCATCAAGAATCAGAATGGGTGCTTTCTTGGCAGAAAGGATATCAAAAGAATTCCCCGACCATGGTATTCAATCAGTAATAGCTGTTCCAGATAGCGGAAGAATCGCTGCTTTAGAGCTTGCTAGAGTAATGGGGGTGCCATACAGGGAAGGATTCGTGAAGAACAGATATATTGGGAGGACATTCATAATGCCAGGTCAGAATGTCAGGAAGGATTCCGTGAGGAAGAAGCTGAATACCATAGAGGGAGAATTTTCTGATAAGGTAGTTTTAATCGTTGATGATAGTATCGTGAGGGGAAATACTTCCAGAAGAATAGTAGCGATGGCCAGAGAGGCTGGTGCGAAGAAGGTATACTTCGCCTCTTGCTCCCCTCCAATCGTCCACCCAAACGTGTACGGCATAGATATGCCTGCAAAGTCAGAGTATGTCGCATATGGAAGGACGGTTAGCGAGATATCAGATGCAATTGGATCAGATTGGTTGATCTATCAGAATCTGGACGATCTTGTTAAGGCGTGCAGAGGCGATGCCGAAACAGAATTTTCAAACTTTGACTGCTCGTGTTTTGATGGCATATACGTGACAGGGGGAATCAGTGATGAGTACTTGGATAGGATCGAGAAGATACGAAGTGACAAGGCCAAGGGTTCCGCTTCAATCTGACAATAGTCAACATCAAGCACGTGCCCCCCTCCCATGAGACGTGATATCCACTATTGTTGCTACTGCCGAAGTTGATGTCGCCTATCCGATCCTGGAAAGTTATGCCATGAAGGACGGGTTCATCGTTCTGTCAGAGAATGGAATTATTGACTCTTTCAATTGGGAAGGAATAAAAATTTCAAGCAATGAAATATCTGAAAATATTGTCGCAAGCGACTCAAAAGAGTCATTTTTGGCTATTTCATCCTCCATAGGAGATGTATTTCTAATGGTTGACAATAGTGAGGAAAAAATTCTCTCTGGGGTGAATTGTAATGCGATCTGTCTATCGGAGAATTACATCCTCCTTTCTACGGAAGATGGGGATCTATTATCTATCGACAAGCAGGGTGGTAGTAGAGCCTCCGTCAATCTTGGAAATACGACGATAATTCGAATTTCAGATGACCACAATCAGATTGTCGTCGCGTCCGAGGAAGGAAAGATGACAGTTTTCAACAATGATTTGGAGATGCTAAATTCATCTCCTCCCGCTAAAGACGATATTGAGATGGTCACCAATATCTCTCGTATCGTAAGAGGAAGGTTCCTAGTTTCCCGGGAATCACTTGGTGTCGTAGTTGATGATAGACCAGTTAACAGATTGGAATTTTGGCATGTCAAAGAGGGATTATCAGAACAAGTAGAGATCCCATCCAGGGCGACATGTATTCAAGCCAGTGGGGATGGATATTACGTAGGTTGCTTCGAGGGGGAATTACTCTGGATAGAGAGAGGGAAGGATCCAACTCTACTGACTAATCTTGGTTATTCGATAACTGATTTGAAAATTTGGGAGGGGGATATTTTGGTATCGTCTTGGTTCTATGCGAGAAGAATAAGTCCCGAAGGGATCGAGAAATGGATTTTTGAACACCCTACAATAATTTCGAAAATTCTATCTCTAGGTCAAGGAATAATCGCTTTAATTAGT
>DALC01000002.1:12486-13218 GCA_002499325.1 Euryarchaeota archaeon UBA538 | reverse complement strand
CATGCAATACCTCTCGAACAATCCAGCAAGCTCGTTACACTGGCTTTCATATGTTCGTCGGCCATGGTGAGTTTTCCGGCGTTGAATCCAATTAAACCGCACAATCCTCAGGTTGCGGTGCTCCCCCGCCAATTCCTTTAAGTTTCAGCCTTGCGACCGTACTCCCCAGGCAGTGGACTTATCACCTTCGCTTCGACACTGAGAACGCTCGGAGCGTCCCCAACATCAAGTCCACAGCGTTTACACCTAGGACTACCCGGGTATCTAATCCGGTTCGTGCCCCTAGGCTTCGTCCCTGACCGTCGGATCCGTTCTAGTGTGGAGCCTTCGCAACAGGTGGTCCTCTCAGGATGACAGGATTTTACCCCTACCCTGAGAGTACCCCACACCTCTCCCGGTCCCAAGTCTGGCCGTCCTCGCAGAATTCAACTCGTTGAGCGAGTTGATTTACCCACGAATGTACCAGACCGGCTACGGACGTTTTAGGCCCAATAAAAGCGACTACCACTTGAGGCGCCGGTATTACCGCGGCGGCTGGCACCGTCCTTACCCACCCCTTATTCGCCGACCTATTTAGAGTCGGAAAAAGACAGGGTCTTACCCCTGCCACTTGGAGTTCCCTGGTCACGATTTCTCGCATTGCCAAGTTTTCGCGCCTGCTGCACCCCGTAGGGTCTGGATTCGTGTCTCAGAATCCATCTCCGGGCAATGTCTCCCAACACCCGTACGCGT
>DALC01000002.1:0-12118 GCA_002499325.1 Euryarchaeota archaeon UBA538 | reverse complement strand
CCCATCCTATGCCGCCGGAGCTTTAATCCACTCACCGTTCCAGGCGTAGTGGACTATGGGGCATTATTCTCAGTTTCCCGAGCTTATTCCCCAGCATAGGGTAGGTTACCCACGTGTTACTGAGCGGTACGCCGAGGCTAGGCCTCTAGACTCGCATGGCTTAATCGAACTCCAATAGCGGTAGCCTCCGGCAGGATCAACCGGATTTCGCGTGAAGCGTAATCACAGATCCTTTCGGAAGTTATGTTAGTTTTTTGTCGCAATTTTAGGCTTTCACTTATTGGTTGGCGCAGAAACACCATTCATTGTTGAATGTGATATCTGCTCTTGCACCCCCTAATCGGGGGTCAAGTCGTTTCTTGTGGTTCACCTCTAAGCCCAGAACTCAGTTCTGAGCTGCACGTCCTCGGCAACGTCGAGCCTGAAGGAAGACATCATAGCACTGTGTGCTCAATCTCCAACGCCAGCTTAACGTAGCAACCCGGCGACCGACATTCGGTATATCAACGTGACGAGTGGCTAGAGATAGCCATTAGCTAGCAGTGTAACGATTTGCCTCATTCTGCTCCGAAGAAGTCTCTCAGTACTGGGTGCATCTCCATAGCCTGCTCTTTCTGTATCTGTTCGTATGTTCTGAGAATAATCCCAACGGCTAGCAGAAGACCCGTTCCTGTGGCATTACCAACGGTGCCCAGAAGATCTGCCCCCGCGGCTAGTAATCCCACGAATGCTCCGGAAAACAGAGTGACAGGAGGGATATATCTCTCCAGAATTCTCTCTAGTACAACTGGATTCTTCCTGAAACCAGGAATCTGCATTCCTGTTCTCTCTATCTGCTTCGCAACGTCTTTGGCACTCATGTTAGTAGTCTCAATCCAGAACTTAGCAAATATTGTCGAGCCTGCGGTCATTACGAAAACATATGTGAGTACATGAATCATAATCTGCGTGAGGCTATGGCCATAAGCGTCCCCTGTCTGATTCAGTAATGGAAGAAGCCAGTCTCCAACACCGTTTACCATCGACGAGTACCATGCGAATCCGTCGGAGGGAGTGGTGGCCCCTACCTCATAGGAACCAAACCAGTGTGCTTTGGAATTCCAACCATTACGTCCCAATATCGGAACTGTGGAGAGGGTCGGATGACTCCAAAATAGGAGAGTGAACATATTGATATTGGCTAGGAGAGCGGCCATCAAGATCACTGGAATATTACTAGCATATACCAGTCTAATTGGGTATTGTCCCCTATGCCCCCTGACTTTTCCATGGGTAAGTGGGAGCTCTAATTTGCTCGACTCTGCATATGCGACAACAAGGAATACGATTATTGACGATACCAGAGCAGCTATGGGGTTGGCATGGTTGAGTAAAATCAGCTCGAAGCCGTTATCAGAAACTAATTGTGAGTTGGAGGCGGTTCTAAGAGTGTAGAAAATCATCGGTAAAGTACCAGATGGGGGATTATCCAAGGACATCGGGAAATCTTGACTTACTGGAAGAGGTGAAAGTGTTCCCACGAACGTAGACTGAGCAACTCCAGCGGCAATAAAGAGGGAGATTCCGGAGCCTATTCCCCATTTGCTTACTAGTTCGTCCAGTAAGAAAACCAGATATGATCCAAGGAAAAGTTGTGAAACGATAACTACATTTGCCCATCCAACCCCGTAATCATAAATCATCGTCTCATGGGGGTCTAAGAAACCGTAAACTTGAGGTATGGATTCTACAGGAATCATGAACAACACAAGGAGTTTTTGAATTCCCTGATACAGTTGTTTATCTGCAGAATCTTGGAGATCTAACTGGATTATCTTAGCACCCGCGAAAAGTTGCATAATAATTGAGCCTGTAACTATTGGACCAATCCCAAGGTGCATTATTGAACCAGATGCACCAGCCATGATTGACCTGAAAGATGAAAAAATATCCAAAGTAGAATCAGATAAGCCGTATATCATGACATTGGTCATCATGAAGTAGATTATTAGAACGAGAGTGGTAGTCCACAGTTTCTGATTGAATCTAACGTGACCTTCGGGTTTAGTAATGCTTGGATATACGTCCACTAGTCTTGACAATGCATAAAGTCTGCTGGACTCGCTTCCAGTATACAGGGAAACGGAGATCCCCAGTCCTGCACCGAATCCGAGTAGAGCGACGCCAACCAACAAGAATCCGACAGTTGCTTTATCCACCCATCCCCACCAAGCCAATGCGAGAACGAACAGGAGCCATATAGTGGGTTTCGTAGCTTTTCCATAAGGCATCTCCCTGAGTGTTTCCGGTAGATCGCTTATTGTCCCCCAGACGACGTATAGGACGTAAATTATAGCTGTGACATACATCTGCAAAGCACGACTCTGAACTTCACCAGTCGCATTGAGTAGGTCGTCCTGGATCCAGTAGAAAAGTCCACCAAAGTATAGCCCAGAAATGATCAGAAGCCATGGGTATGAGACTTTTCTTTCGACCATGATATCGCCTACCTAGGTGTCTATTCCTCTTCCCATTCTCCCCAGTCTTCGCCATCTTCTGAGCTTGTTGAAACTGTTCCTCCAGCGGCTTCAACCTTGGCTATGGCCCTGGGACTTGCTTCATCGACTATTATCTTCAATGGTTTGGATATTGGTCCCTTACCTAGAAGCTTGTCATACCCCATCTCGGTTAGATTTACTTCATCTCCATCAGCCATTCCGGATAGCTCGCTTACATTTATGGATACGTTGACTTTCCTAAGACTTGGGTGTCTGTTGAAGCCATGCATACCCCAGTGCCCAGGAAGGTACTTATTCCTGAACATAACTTTGTGCTTGCCTATTCCGGCTCTTCCTCTTCCGCCTCTCTTTCCAGCGCCCCTTCCAGCCTTTTTTCCTCGGCCGTGATAGCGACTCCTGCCTCGAAATTTGTTAGTCCTTGAAACCATTTAATCACCTCAGATCATCCTATCGGCTAAGTCGCCAATCGCATCTCCTCTGAAACCCAGAGCACCACCTACTGAGTAGGACCTCTTGATTCCTCCCCATCCTTTGCTCCCCCTGGGAGGGTGTAGTCTGAAAATTGGTTTGAGGCCCTCTACATCCTTCATTGTAGCCTCGCCAGAGGCAATAGCCTCCGAAAGTTGCTTAATTCCATTGAAATTACTGAACTCCTTGACTGTTGAGTCGGTTACTGGCTTATCGCCTGACATCCTTCCCCTCTCCTTGATCAGCTTCTCTATGGTCTTTGCATCCACTTCGCCCCATGTGATGTAATCCTTAGACTTCTGTAGCATTCCACGATAAGAGGGGTTGTCCATGACTATGGTAGCGTGGTTTACCCTAGTAAGATTTAGCATGGCCATGGTTTCACGGATTTTTCGTGTTACGCCACGATCACTTCTGGCCCTGATTACAAGAAAGCTCAACTTAACTCCCTCCCTCTGATAATACTGAGACGCCTGTTAGCCCCCTCGGAAAGCCTTGTCCTGTTTAGTTGGACTAGGGCGTTGAAAGTCGCCTTAGCGAAATTAATGGTAGTACGAGTCTGTCCCGAGGATCTTGACCAAACATCAGTCACGCCAGCAAGTGTGAGAACTCTTCTTCCGTAGTCGCCAATGACGAGCCCCTTTCCTGCAGGAGCTGGCATAAGGGTGATTCTAGTTGATCCAGACCTTCCAGTTACCATGAAAGGAACGCTGGTACCAGGCCCTTCCGAGGACTCCCAAGAGCCATTCCCTCTCATGACTGGAATCATGTTGAGCTTTGCTTTATCGATGGCCTTTCTTATTGTACTAGCGACTTCCTTTCCTTTACAGACAGATAGTCCAACATATCCATCGCCATTTCCTACGGCACATAACACATTGAATCTGACCCTCCTCCCTGAATCTGTCATTCTCTGAATCATATTGACGGCTAGAACGTCGTCGGTGATATCTGGAAGAAGCGCATCCACGATTTCCACTTCTCTAATTGGAAGTCCTGTAGAAAGTGCCTCTTCGTAGGTCAGTATTTGACCGTTCATGACCATTCTACCTAGTCTAGTCCTTGGTTGCCATGTCCTTAGTGCCGCCAGTGGATCTGGACCTCCTCTTCTCCTTCCCCTCTCTCCAGCGCCATCGTCAGATGACTCGAATGCCTGGGCAAGTCCTGGGGCGAGCGTGATTTCCTCAGACATACCAGATTCTTGGATTTCTTCTTCGCTCATTTGTGTGCCCCCTCTATTGCTTCAATGGATGCTTCCACTGATGATGAAAGTGAGTCGTCTATGTGTTTGCCACTCAGCCTCTCCTCATTTGGAAGGACAGAAGTCCCATGAGGGATGTCAAGGCCGGCATCAATCATACCCTTTAGAGCGGAGAAAACTCTACTTCCTGGGGAAGATGCTGCCAATCCTATGTCTAGAACAGCTTCATGGTTGCCTGCAGATACCGCCTTCTTGCCGAGTGCATAACCTGCCACGTAGCAAGCTGGAATTGACTTCTTGGAAGCGTCCTCTGGCCATGCACAGGAATCGGTAAGCGACTTTCCGTTTACCGAATGTAAGATTGCATCTCCACCAGGATTGTAAGAAACTAGTTGACAAATTACCTGGGTGTTGGAAACTCTGACAACTGCCCTGGGTGCACCGCTCCTGAGTAGTCTCAATCTCCTGTGGTAATCCGTTTTTCCTTGGCGTCGGCGCTTGGGCCTCAATCTCTGACTTTTACCATATGCCATCATTTTTCACCCCCGATTTTAATGCCATCGAGTTCCATATTTGTCTTCAGGTGGGCAATAGATCGGTAAGAACCTCCCTTAGCCTTTCTGTAGTAATATCTGTATTGGGATCTAGTTAGTGTCCCGTCCTCTCGGAATTCTTTGAGCTCCCTCCTCTGGGACCTAATTAGCCTCATCCATCTCTCTTTCTTGGGTGCCCTGGCATTTGAGCTTCCTTTCCTTGATCCATGTCCCTTTCTTCTTCCCTTGGACTTCTGTATAGCTGCCTTCCTAGCTCTAGTGCGACTAGTGCCCTTGATAGGTCTAGCCTTGATTATGCCATCGGAAATTAGTCTCCTAACGTCATCTTTCTGGACTGCTGAGATGACCTCATCTAGGTAGTCTGGATCAATCCAAATCCTATGAATCCCTACCGGTCTTCCTTCCTTCTGGGAGAGAATTGCTGCAGCCATTCTCCTTTGATTCGTAATTATCATATCAGAGGTCCCCCTTTCTCTCGATCCTTCTTTGATTGAGTATCCTTAGTCCTAGTGAGTTTGCTCTGTCGTGTATGTCTAATCTCTTTCTGTTTCCTACTCTAGCACCGATTCTTACGGCTTGTGTCTCTGGATCTAATCCATCCAAGTCACTGGATTTGTGAACCATTACTTCTTCGAAACCTGAGGGATGAAGTCCTCTTACAGAGGAAATCTTGCGATATCCTATTCGTGCCATTGGTGGCCTGTATTTTCTGTTTAGTCTGACTTTAGATTGGAGTCCGCTTGGCTTTCTCCAGCTGGACCTTGACAGTCTTTTGTACCTGTACCATTCTTGTCTTCTGAAGGCAGGTTGTTTTTTCTTCTGCTTGGCTCTGAAAGACAGAGCCTCGATTGTTTCTTCATCAAGGACTGGCTTTTGACGCGCAGTGTGCAGGTCGTCCCAATCATCTTCTTCATCGAAGAAGTCGTCCTCGAAGTCTTCATCATCCATGAATTCTGAATCCTCCAAATCATCCTCTGAATGAGAGTCCGAACCTTCGATTGGATCTTCTATTAATGTGGAGCTCTCTGTCAGTCTTTCAATCAGCTCTGATTTCTTTCCTCCGACCTTTAGTCCCTTCTCCCTAAGCATTTCCTTCAACTCAGGAACAGTCATTTTATCGAATTCTTCAGTCATTCTATGCCCCCTTTGAAACTATGTAAATGCCGTCTTGGAATACTCTTCTGTCTCTCTTTCTTATCTTGCAAGCGCGCTCGATATTTGCCGCAGTTTGGCCAACCTTCTCCCTATCGACTCCGCTGACAGTTACATCGGTTTTATTCTCGACCTTGACCTCAACATCTGAAGGACTCCAGGGGAGTTTTGCTACTCTCGGTACCTTCTCTCCGAAGAGATTGTTGATTACCATCTTGTTCCCTTCGACCTTGAGGGTCATGGGGAAGTGACTGTAGACTGCTTGTAGCTTATACTCGAATCCTTCTTCCACTCCCCTGACCATATTCCTGAGGTGTGCGGCCCATGTTCCAGCTATTGCCTTGTCAGCTCTGCGTGGAAGATCACAGGCGACTAGGATTCCTGATTCGGAACTACTTACCGTAACCTTTGGGTGCCTGAATTCTCGTGTGATGGTCTTACCTCCACTAGATATTGTTACTGAATTGTCTTCAATACTTACTCTGGAACCCTCTGAGAGGGCGACATTATGGATTATCTGATCTAACTTAGGCATGAAAATCAACTCCTTAGAAAATGTATGCTAGAAGACGTCCTCCGACACGCTCCTTCTTTGCAGCATAGTGGTCCATTATGCCTTGATTAGTAGTGACGATTAGTAGGCCAAAATCTCTGGCTGGGAGATATCTTGATTCCCACTTATCGAAATCGGCCCTCTTTACTGAATGGCGTGGCTTAATTACTCCACACCTGTTTATGGCGCCTATTAACTCAACTCTGAATGAGCCTGCTCTTCCGTCTTCGATTCGCTCGAATTCTCCTACATATCCAGACTTCTGCATGATCTGCAACATCTGTCCTAGTAGTTTGCTTGCTGGTTTAACGGAAACCTCGTAGTGTCCTGCCTGCTCCGCATTGAAAATACGTGTGAAGGCGTCGCTTAATGGATCGTACTGCATCTTTTCACCTCATGAATATTTCTTGAATCCTATTTCTGGGGCCATATCTCTGAAGCACTGCCTGCAAAGTCTAAGCCCGTGACGCCTGATCAATCCTCTCTTTCTTCCGCATTTCCTGCATCCGACGGATCTGCCGATTCTCTCACCGTGATCTCTTGCCATACTATTCTTCCTCCCCATATCCTACTATATTCAGATTATAGCTTTCAGTAAACCAAGCTCTGGCTTCTTCGGGACCAACGCGATGGCTAGCTGAGACCCTTCGTGATCTCTTCCTTCTCCTAGAAACTCTGTGACCAGGTCTTTCTAGGACTACATTGATGTCCATTCCGAAAATTCCCACATCTGGATCATACTTCTGGCCTGGGAAATCTGTATAATCGGAGATTCCGAAGGATAGGTTTCCTGATGAGTCGAAATTGTATGTTGGCAAAGTGTGCTGACGAACCCAGAATGCATCTTTGAGGAAGGCGTTGATTGTTTCTTCATCCCTGATAGTGACTTTGCACCCAATCGGGGCTCCTTTCCTAGTTCCTAAATCTCTGTTGGTGCTAGTAGAAAGTGTCCTAACAGGTACCATTCCAGTCACCATCTCTAGTGCTTTCTCAGCTAGTTGTAGCCTTTGTCCGCCTTCTCCGACACCAATGTTTACTGTGACCTTGGTGATTCTGGGGGCACGCATTGGGTTTACTGACTGACTCATGAGTTATCCCCCATTGGAATGTCTGATTCGTCCGAGATGATGAAAACATAGTCTGATATTGTACCGAAGTCATCAAATTGGACCTCGTTGGCCTTAGACGATCTCTTGATATCTTGGCCCCTGACAGTAGCGAGTTCCCCAATATGGTTCCCACCGGTAAGATATGCAATTGATCCTTCCTCGAACTTATGATATGATTTTACTTCTTGATCTGGCAAGGAGATTACAAGGGAGTCCCCGGTCTTATATTCGGGGTTCTCGTTGAATAGTAAATTTCTACCATCGTGAAGATGAACTTGTGTCTTAGCCCCTTTTATCGTAGTCTTCCCCATCACCCTGCAAATCTTGGTTAATGCTTCCTTAGCTGGTATAGTTCTGTATCTAAGCTTGCCATTGGTGTCTAGGACGCATTTGTAGCTGACATCTCCAACGGTCAGTACGTCCATTAGCCCCACTCCCCTTCCAATATCGGTTTCAATAGCTCCATCGACCTTGACCAACTTTGAGTGTAGTATTTTCTTAGCTTCGCGCCTATTCTGAGCCACGCCGAGAACATCTCTGAGAATTACTCCCATAGGCATGCATAGATCGAGAGGATGCCCGCAGGGATTTGGCTTCTGAATCCAAACTGAAGACTTTCTTGGAAGTGGCCAGCTCCTTGGCATGGTTAGTCTCTTCATATGGCTACTACTCATTCTGTGTCGCCTCCACTAGTTCTTTCAATGAGTCTCTTAAGTCTGAGAGTATCTCCCTCGAATAGCTTGGTAACTATCACGTTTGAAGGATGAATTGGGACTGCTTCTTCCTTCCCGTCAGCGGTAGTCATTGTGAGGCCATCTACGAAGATCATACCACTGCCAGTGTCTACTTTAGCAACCTTTGCCGCGATGCCGGCCCTTCCCCTAGGCTGTCCGAGTCTCTTTCCTCTTGTGTCTGATTTAGCGCTATTTGGATGGCCGAAATCTCCCCTTACAATCTCTATCTCGTCTCCGACCCTGACAGTAACAGTTCTTATATTGATTAAATCTGGATCATCTGTAACGAGTCTGGCCCTCATCCTCTTCCTTTTGACATGCGTAGGAGCGTCAGATTGACTGAGGCGCTGTTTACTTGCTTTACTGCTTCTTGTCATAATCACACCTCTCTAAACTATCTGTTTCGCAGTTGCAGCTATCCTTGGCCATCTCTCGGCCGCCTCCCTGCTTACAGGACCCTTGATGTCTGAACCCTGAACTTCGCCACGTTCGTTAGTGATAACACAGGCATTATCCTCAAACTGGACCCATGTTCCGTCAACTCTTCTGAATGGCCTGGACTGCCTGATTACTACTGCATTGAACATCTGCCTTCGTGTCTCTGGAGTGCCTCTCTTTACAGTGACTTTGGTCATGTCTCCGACGCCTGCAGCTGGGTACCTCCTAGCGACACCACCCTTGTTCAGAACGGTAATTAGCTGGACGATCTTTGCGCCTGTATTATCAGCGCATTCCAACTTAGCTTGTGAAGGTAGAGCCTTTGTTACTCTACCGGGAATTCCCTTCATATCGATGCCCCCTTCTCTATAACACAGAAATTGACTGTCTTGGAAAGAGGCCTACATTCCATTATGCGTACTCTGTCTCCTACCTCAACCCCTCCGATACATGATGGGAGGTGAGCTGGGTACCTTCTTGTTCTCTTCTCATACCTCTCGTATTTTTTCATGTATCTTGTAATCTCTCTTTCGACAACTATTGATCCTGCCATGCCAGTGGTAGAGACCGAGCCCTCGATAATCTGTCCTCTGACTCTTAGACTTCCATAGAATGGACAGTTGTCGTCCCCATCCCATTCTCCTGTTGGAGTATTCACATCAACTCCGATATCTCTGATTCCGGTCATCTAGTATCTCCTCCCGATTCTGTCCTCTGTCCTCTGAGTGACTCTGGATCCATCGATGGCCTCTCCTGAGTCAATAGTGAACGTAATTACTTCTTTTGCCAGTGTCAAGTCACCGGACTCAGTGCGAATTAGTATTGTCTTCTTGGTCTCATCCAGTACTATTCCCGAGACTCCAATGAGGGTTGGATCGTCTGAGTTGACGACAGACAAGGTATGGGAAATCCAAGGGAGGTTAATGATTCTGGACATCATCTTACCTCCACCTTGTACCCATTCTGTTCCAAGACTTTGGATGCTCTCTTCTTGTGATCTCCTTGAAGCTCTATGGTACGATCTTTGACTGTCCCGCCACTCGCACACGCTCCCTTGAGAATCTTGGCTAACTGCCCCAAATCTATTGCCGAGTCGTCTATTCCCTCCACAATGGTCACCATTTTCCCATAGCGTCTGCGAACTACCGAAATTACCGCCTTCTGTTGCTCTTTGGCGATCTCTTGGCATATGCATACCTCTTGTGGAAGACCACACATGTTGCATATCCCAGATATCTACTCTCCCCCCTTATTTTCTTGATTGATCTTGGTAAGTATCCTGGCGATACTCCTTCGAGTTTGCTTGTAAGATCCGGAATTTGAAGATGAGCCACCGAGTGCTTGCTGTGCCCTGAGTTGCAAAAGCTCGTCCTTCAAATCGTCCAATGTCCTCAGAAGTTGCTCTGAGCTCATCGTTTCGATGTCTCGGGAACTGACGTGAGACATTCATTC
Organism: Euryarchaeota archaeon UBA538; assembly: GCA_002499325.1. GTDB lineage: Archaea > Thermoplasmatota > Poseidoniia > Poseidoniales > Thalassarchaeaceae > MGIIb-O5. The sequence continues at coordinate 1,959 of DALC01000002.1, read as the reverse complement.
TTCCTCCTTGTTGGGGTCTGACTCGATCTCTGCCATCTTTTCCAGAGCGGAGTCGATCATATCCTCAGTGTCGGCGACTGGTTCTGAAGATTCGTCCACAACTGGCTCTTCTTCCTCAGGAATAATGTATGCGACGTCCTCTAGTGGAGGAAGTCCCACTTCGTGCCTGTCCAGGATAGTTACTTCATGTGGTAGCTTGACTCCGGGCCTCATTATCCTTACTGAACATCCAACAGTTCCCAACTTCTTTACCGCTACAGAATACCCGACATCCATGAACTGAAGAGCGGTTTCTCCACAGAATTTGATGTATCCTTGCTGGAACTTTTCGACTCTGTGTCTTGCTCCTGTAATCTTTCCGCTCAATGTTACTAAGCATCCTCTTGCGCCAGCGTCCATTATGCTCTGTGCTGTGCTATGACCTGCTCTTCGGAAGAACCAGCCTCTTTCAAGTGAGCTGGCCATTCTGCTTGCCATGACCTGGGCGTTTAGTCTTGGCTCAGTGATCTCCTCGACCTCGAGTTTTGGCTCTTGAAGCTTGAAATCATCCTTAAGACGTGTTTCGAGTTCTCGTATTACCTTGCCCTTTCTCCCTATTACTCGGCCAACCTGCTCTGCTTGAAGAGTTACTTTGGTACCCTCTGGCGTCCTCTGGAAGTGTAATCCTCCGAACCCTGCTCTTTCAGTCTCTTTGAGCAAGTACTCTCTGACTAGCTGCCTCTCGACATTTCTGTGAATGAAGGTTCTAACTGTATTTTGGGACATCAGAAATCATCTCCTTCATCTTCGTCACCAAAATACTCCAAAAATATCTCGAGATTTACTTGATAGTGATTCTTGGGGGTGGCACGACCTTGTGCTCTTGGCCTGAAGTGTCTGGCTATTTGTCCCCTGTGTGCGGCTAGATGTGTAATTGTCATATCCTCGGGATCGATTGTATCGAATCTCTGTCTGGCATTTTCCATGGCGCTGTTGATTAGCTTGATGAATTCCTTTGAGGCCTTGTTTGGGTACTTTCCTGGACCCATCTTACCCTTTCTGTGTCCAGCCATGGTATTTCCCCCCCTTCCCCTTCTAGATCTCCTGACGTAAGGTATTGCCCTCTTCTTTTCTATAACGTCCTCTAGATATGAAACTGCATCTGCTGCGTTCATTCCTCGCAGTGCCTTGGCTATGTGATAGCAGTGTTTGTGATGCATGTCAACATTGACTGCCCTGGCAGTGACAAGATTGGATCCCTCGAGCAGTTGGGTGTATCCGCTCTGTGGGTTACCTGTTCTCCTACTCATTTTTTCACCTACTTCAATGCTACATGGGTTGATGACCTGGTTGCTCCAACACCTGGCCCGGTGTGCGTTACCGACTTCCTCGTTATTGCGAATTCTCCGAGGGAGTGACCGATCATTTCAGGGACAACCTCGATATTGACGAATTCTCTACCATTGTGTACTCCAATGGTCTTTCCAACCATTTCAGGCAGAATGTATAGGCCTCTGCAATGAGTCTTGATGGTCTTGTTGCCCTCACTAGATCTTATTTTTTCCAGAAGCTTCTCCGATTCGGGATTTAGCCCCTCATACATCCTTACTATCGACCTTTTCGCTCTTGATGGCATTAAAGAAGCTATGCTGATGGCCTCGAAATCATCTTCAGGAGGCATAAGTGGCATCTCAAGAAGCTGGTCTAAGGTGTAGCCCCTCCAGAGGAATTCTTTCTTCCTCCTCTCGCTTATCTTGGATCTCCTCTTCCTTGCTTGCCTTCTGGCAAGTTTTGGTGACCTGAATGCCTTCTTGGAACGACGAGCCATATCACTCGACCTCCTGTTGCCTTACTCTTCCACGCCCGGTTCTGCGAGGTGCGATATTTCCTACCTTCTTGCCGGGGGGCGTGTTTCTACTGACTGAGTTAGGACCATGAACAGCCTGATGATTACCGCCACCATGAGGGTGGTCTACTGGA
>DALC01000113.1:2067-3403 GCA_002499325.1 Euryarchaeota archaeon UBA538 | reverse complement strand
ACGGAATTGTGAACTGCGGTTCCCATAGAAGCTGGCATACTGGCCTTTCGAGGGAGCTTCTGTTTGGAAAGCCAGTATTTCCGGGGGCAATCCTCGTACCTACTCCAGGAGGATGGCGACAGTTGGTGGGCTACAAATCCTTCATCCATGTCATGCCCCCATGTGTTTCACCTATGATACCGTACGGGCTAACTGTTAGAAGCACTTGCATTAATCGGGAGCCATGAGTGAGGTACCCGTGATAGATATCGAAGATGGTTCTGAGTTTGATGAGGCCTTGGTTATCAGTTGTTTTCCATCAGAGGGTTTTGTGAGTAGTATTGTAGCACATTTTCTTGTGGACAAGCTTGGATTAGAGCTTGTAGGAGGGATTCGCCACTCCGGACTACCCCCTGTTTGTCTGGTTCAGGAAGGTAGTCCCCTTCCTCCCATTAGGCTCTACAGCGGAGTCCCCGTTTGTAACGTGGATAAGTGCGATAAGGTTGTGCTAATAGCCTCAGAGATTCAAATATCTCCTGACTTGAAGTTACCGATTGCAAGTGAGATTCTGGACTGGATGTCAGAATCTGGTGCCGGAATGTCAATAATGATTGATTCCTACGCACATGGAGAGGGACAAAAGCATTCAATATTCGATGAGGATAAAAGTCCAGATACTGTTGTAGGTATCGGTTCAAATGAGAAGTCCAGAGAGATGCTGAAAGAAATTGGTGCTACCCTTCTAAAGCAAGGTGTTGTTGGGGGAATGACTGGGGTAATGCTTGGTGAGAGTCGGAGAAGGAAGATGGATTCCCTGGCTGTAATTGCAGAGTCGGGAGGAGAGTTCAGCGGAGGTGGAATCCCAGATGCGCGGGCCGCGGCTCGTATTATCGAGTGTCTAGATGGCCTACTTCCAGCGGTGAAGCTTGACCCAGAACCGCTGTTGGAGGAAGCACAGAGGATTGAGGGGCAAATAAGGGAGATGATGGCCTTGCACCTAAACTCTGAATCTGATGTGGTCAGTGCCCCTAGTACTATGTACGGTTAATCAGAACTCACCTAGAGTTGATTGGCGCGGTGTGGGAATATCTGTTAGAATTCCTCCTCCCAATAGATCATCAAGCTGGTCCTCGCCGATTATCTTCACCCCCAGTCTTGTTGCCTTATCCATCTTTGATCCTGATGAGTCCCCAGAAACTAGGAAATCGAGATTGCCTGACACCGATGATACTACTTTCCCCCCTTGTGCTTTTATGGAGAGTGCTATTTCTTTCCTAGGCCTACTCAGGGTTCCTGTTATGCAGAAGGTCTCCCCGTTCAACGTCCCTTGCGAAACTGTCTTTCTTTCCTCAACTAT
>DALC01000113.1:0-1689 GCA_002499325.1 Euryarchaeota archaeon UBA538 | reverse complement strand
TAGTAGATTGGCCACTACTTCTCCAATTCTATCTATTTTGACTAGTCTTTCAACTGCTTCCTCTCTGTGCGATAGCATATCGATCAATTCGTCCAAAGTCTCTACCTCAGAGCATATCAGCGTCGCTATCTCTGGACCGATTCTGGGTAACCCCAATGCAGAAATGAACATACTCAGCGTCATCGATTTGCTATTCTCTAGCTCTTTGAGTAAATTGTTTGCCGACTTCTCGGCCATCCTATCCAAAGAAAGTAGCTCTCTCTTCCTTTCATCAAGCCTGTAGAGATCTGCTAGGTTAGAGACTAGTCCAGAAGAGCATAGCTGCTCGGCAAGTTTCTCTCCGATTCCGTCCAGTTCAAGTTTCCTGCACCAATATAGAATGGTGCGCTCTAATCTGGAAGGACAGTCCAAGTTATTGCACTTCAGGAATGCTCCGTCCACGACCAGTCTTGTTTCACAACGAGGGCATTTGGTTGGGACTATTATTTCAGAGGCCTCAGGCAGTTCCTGATTGAATGGGGATCCGTCTGAATGGGTCCTTCCTTCGAGATCATTCAACGTGGCCCTTCCCAAGACTTCTATGATTTTGGGGATTACATCTCCTCTCCTTACTACTCTGACCTTGTCTCCGATGGACATTCCCAGTCTCTCTACTTCCCCCTTGTTATGTAGAGTGGTATTCTCGACCGTAACTCCGGATACTATTACCGGGGCTATCCTGGAGACTGGGGTCACGTTTCCTGTTCTCCCGGTCTGCCAATCAACTCCCATGAGTACAGAAATCGCTTCCTGAGGGGGGAACTTCCATGCTAGGGCCCACCTGGGATGGTGTGCAGTCATTCCTAGAAGTTCTCTCTTGTCCAGACGGTCTAGTTTGATTACGACACCGTCGATCTCCCATGGCTCTGAATATCTACTCTCAGTCCATCTATTAGTGATTTCAATAATCTTATTCGATGTATCGTGATCTTCATAGCCCGAGACAATCTCATTCCCAGCAACCTGTATTCCCATCGAAGATAGCCATGAGATAGCTTCTGAATCGTATTTGAATTCTAAAGGATTGGGACTATCGGGATGTTTGGAGACGCCCGAAGGAAATTCTACTCCATACGCGAAGAAGGCCAAGTCCTCAGCTCGCCCCTTTCCAGCATCGATACTCTTCTGCCTGAGCGATCCAGCGGCTAGGTTTCTCGGATTGGGAGCTATGTCAGAATATTTTTGCTCGAATATATCGAGTGGCATGACCACTTCCCCTCTGATATGACAATCTCCGTCCCAAGCTATCTTATCTGGGACATTTGGAATTCTCCTTACGTTTGCTGTAACGTCTTCGCCCCTGCTTCCATTGCCTCTGGTGGCAGCTCTCACGAGTCTTCCTCTTCTGTACTCTAGTGAAAGAGCAGACCCGTCTAACTTAGGCTGACACACGAACCTCCTTCCCTTTGCTGTAGTCTGAGATACGAAATGGAGGACTTGTTCCTCGGTATTGGCCTTATCTAAGCTCCTCATAGGGAACTCGTGCACTACCTTTACCGAACCAGGAGGAGGATCAGCACCCACTCTCGAAAGTTGTGGATGGTTCGGGTCCAAGGACTCTAGCTCGTCCCTTAGGGAGTCGAATTCGGAATCTGTAATCTCGGGGGATGCCTCGTTGTAATACTTGTTCGAGTGGTACGAGAGAAGGTC
>DALC01000100.1 GCA_002499325.1 Euryarchaeota archaeon UBA538 | reverse complement strand
GTGGGATAGTCAGCTTATGCACAATGGGAATGTAATCTTCATCCTCATTGAAATGGCGGTTTCCGATATTTCATTAAGTCTGTGGTATGCTCCTTATCCAGTAATATTCGGTTGTATTTACGTCCTTTTCTCGGCATTCAATGCCAGAAGGTCGGGCATCTACTTCTACGATTTCATAGATCCGAGATTGAACGGTTCTCACATTATTCATATGGTTCTTCTGGGAGTGATGACAATGCACTTCATTCTAGCATTTACAATACAGGGTTTAGCTGAACTAAGCTTCACTGGTTATGTAGTTACATTGGTTGTCATAAGCTATTTGGCCACCACATTCAGTAACCCCTCAGAGAAGTGAAACTAGATCTTCAAGGGCTTCTTTTGGGTTCGACGACTTAGTCACACCACTAGCTAATAGAACTCCGCTGACGCCGAGATTGATGGCCTTCGAAACGTCAAGTCCGGACTTGATTCCTGCACCACACAGAACCATGACGTCTTCGTTGGCTTCTCTAACTGCTGATGCCGTTTCAGATACGATTTCAGGATCTGCGGATGTTACTGAGACGTCCCCCCCGATTAGCTCGGGGGGTTCCACTGCTACATAGTTGGGCACCAATGCGGCCAGAGACTTGGCTTCGTCAATATCGGCTGCACAAGCGCATATCTCAAAATCTTCTGGCACTTGATCCAATAGCATGGCGACATGCTCGAGGCTGACCTTGTGCTCTGCATGATTTATCAAAGTCCCCTTAGCTCCCCTAGAAATAGCCGTCTCTGGCTGTAGCCAGCCCGTATTGGAGCCGAAACCTATTGGATCCAGATGCTGACACCAGATCTCGAGATCAGGGGCCGCGTCAACTACCTTGGAGAGATCTAGAGCTGAAACGGCCGCGACTAGTCTGGCATTCGTATCGATTGACTCCATGGTTTGTGCCAGTTTCTCCGCAGCTAGTCCTTGGGCGCCCTGATATGTCTTGAAATTGACGATAATTAGGGGAGTGGTCATAGTTGTGCGAAGGCACAGGGAGATTTTAACTAGCCCCATGTTTAGGTACTGAGTTGGAGAAAATACAGGATGCCGACGAAATCCATCTCTAATACGGCCTGGATGCAACAGTCTAGATGAGGTGCCGAGGTTAGTCTAGTCAGCTATGATCTTGTTGGACACGTCAGAGTAAGCAGGCACTGAAGCGCCCCTGCCTACTATGCACGAATTTAGTGTTACACCCTCTCCAATATGTGCGTCCTCAAGAACTACCGAATCACTGAGTCTAGCGCCATGAGAAACTGTCGCCCCGGGTCCAATCGAGCAGTTTTCCACTAATCCTTCAGAAACTGACCCCTCTCCAAACCAATTATTCCCCTCCCTACGTCCTGTTGAGAAACGATTGTTCAGGATACACGCGCTCGCGGCTTGGATGAAAGATGACGGAGTGCCGGCATCTACGAAGTATCCCTCGAAGACTAGTCCAGCCATCGAACCAGACTCTGCTATATCTGGGAAAACCTCCCTTTCCATGCTAAACTTTCCAGTAGGCAGAGAATTGAGAATACTCCTCTCGACAATAGAACATCCAGCATTGATTAGATTGGAAAACTCCTTTCCTCTTTCTGGTTTCTCTTGAAATCTCCTGATCATTCCAGAATCATCCAAATCGCACACTCCGAATCGACTGGGGTCCTCAACCTTCCATAACGATAGGGTGGCCGAAGCGTCTGTTTTTTGATGATGAGAAAGAAGAGATCTGACATCTACACTTGAAATTAGGTCGCCATTCAGAATGATGACCGGTCCAGTTCCAGTTAGCATTGGAACTGCATGTGCGACAGCTCCTCCTGTTCCGAGTGGCTCCGATTCAACAGAGAGTAAGATATCGTAGGGAGCGCTAGCCGATTCCGAAAATTGTACAATCTCATCAACCCCGTAACCGGCCGCCACCACTACCCTGTCTACCAAATCCTCTGGAACGCATTCCACGACTCTCTCTAAGAGGGTTTTATCGAGAATACGGAGCAGTGGCTTTGCTCTTCCCTCTGTCAACGGGCGCAGTCTGGTACCCAAACCACCTGCCAGAACCAGTACGTCCATGGTTGCGGGGAAGGGTGAAACTGTTTGAGCGCTTCGTGTTCCTGACTGAGTGTCAGCTAGCGCATCCTTCAAAGACACGGTGCGAGTGGAGGGGGCATAACATGAACATACACGAGTATCAAGCAAAGGAAATGTTCCGAGAATTCGGAGTCAGGGTCCAAGAAGGCATTCACTGCAAGAGTGTCTCTGAGGCGCTTGCAGCATATGACTCACTGGGATCTGAGATCGTCGCTGTGAAGAGCCAGATTCATGCAGGTGGAAGAGGCAAGGGCATACTGTATGATCCGAAATCTAGGGAGGAGATCATGAAGGGAGGAGTTAAAATCGCCTTTTCCAGAGAGGATGTAGAGGAATTCTCAAGAAACATTTGTGGGAATCTTCTGGTAACAAAACAGACTGGTCATGAGGGGAAGATAGTCAACAACATGTATATTGAGTCTGGTTGCGATATTGATCACGAATTCTACCTAGCTATTCTTGTGGACAGGGATAGAAAGTCTGTTCTTGTTATGGCCTCCACAGAGGGGGGAATGGACATCGAAGAAGTGGCAGAAAAGAATCCAGAAGCGATCCATAAGATTTGGGCTGATCCTTCTCTTGGACTTCATGATGATGATTGTGCCTCACTTTCTGGCTCACTAGGACTTTCTGGAGCTTCGTCCGTTCAGATGATTGAGATGTTGAATTCTCTTTACGCCATGTTTATTCAGAAAGACTGTTCAATGATAGAGATCAACCCCCTTGTTAGGACAAAAGATGGCTCTATGGTAGCCTTAGATGCCAAGGTGGGACTAGATGAGAATGCTAACTTCAGACATCCCTGGAGGGACGACGTGAGAGACCTCTCTGAGGAGGAGGATGTTGA
>DALC01000115.1 GCA_002499325.1 Euryarchaeota archaeon UBA538 | reverse complement strand
AATGATCCAGAGGGCCCCTTCGGAGCCAAAGAAGCTGGAGAAGGGCCACTTCTCCCTATTTTGCCAGCGGTTGTCAATGCCGTTTACGATGCTATTGGAGTCAGGGTTGACGAGCTACCAATTACCCCAGATAGACTTTACAAAGAGATTGAGAAGAAATGTAGGAAAGAAGGAATTGATGATCCCCTGGATCTTACTCCACCTACACTTGATTACTCTCCACTACAAGATATTCTTGAAGAGCGGGCAATCTTGCATTCAGAGAGAGATATTGAGAGGCGTCACGATAACAACCCGCCTCCATATCACAATGGGGCACTATTCGGCCTCGACCCAGAAGTACCCGGGGACGAGCAGGACTCCAGATGGGCGGCGGTTGTCATTCCTCCAGAAGGTTACTTGGATAATCCCGGCCTTGCGGGTAGTGCTTGGAAGCATGTAGAGAGACGTCACAGGGAGGGTGGAAAATGAGGATGCCCCCATTCAACCTGCATAATCCATCAACCCTGGAAGACGCCTTGACAAAGGCGTCAGAATTGGAATCCTCTGGTGAAGAATTCGATTGGATATCAGGGGGTACAGACTTGATACCCAATTACAAATGGCACCTCAATACAAAAAAGAATGTCATATCCCTTTCAGGGATAGAGGAGCTCCATGAGCTTGGAACAAACAAAATTGGGGCGATGGTCACTCTTCAAGAATTGGTCGAGTCTAGTTCTATTCACCCTCTAATCAGCGAGGTGGCGGGTAAGGTTGCGAGCATAATGGTCAGAAGATCCGCAACACTTGGAGGGAATATTTGCCTAGATACAAGATGCTTCTGGTATAATCAAACTGAGCAGTGGAGGGAATCGATAGATTGGTGCCACAAATGTGACTGTGGAACAGGTGCAGATTGTAGAGTAATCCCCAATCAGAATGAGCTCTGTGTAGCTACTTACCAGGCAGATATGGCTCCTGTTCTGATGTGCTTGGGAGCAGTCATTCACCTTTCTTCCCCAAGAGGATCCAGATCTATGCCGATTAATGAGTTCTTCAAGTTAGACGGGATGACCAAGAATGTACTGGAAAGTGGAGAAATAGTCACCCATGTCACACTGCCTGATGATCATTCTGAGTGGAAGGGCGACTACAAGAAATTACGTCAAAGAGAAAGTTGGGATTTCCCCGAGGCCGGCGTAGCCGTGACATGGAAGATGGGAGCTAATGGACCAAGTGAATTACGTGTAGCAACCACCGGCCTAGAATCTATACCTTCTCTACATATTGAAGAGGCGACAAAAGCATTGGAGAATTGGGACGGACAGGAGAGTGTATCATCACTTTCTGAATCAATAAGAAAATCTGTGAAGCCTGTGCTAAACACTTGGTTTCCACCCTCATATCGAAGGAAGATGGTCAAAGTTCTAACTAGGAGGGCTTGCAGGGGGATTCTGGAGGATCAGTCTTGAGAACTGCTTTTATTTTTCTTTCTAGCATACTAGGTATGTGCCTAATTGCGCCTTTGAGTGTGTCACAACAACCTAGTGCTCCTGGATGGGATTTAGGAATTGACTATCCTCAGGAAGATGAGGATGAGCCATTTAAACTAAACAATGGAGGCAGTGTAATCATCAGTTTCTTCGTATCTAATGATGAACTGCTACCAATCACAATTGATTTCACATACGAAATTCCATTTGAGGGAGAGTTTGATGGACCAGAATCAGAAACCATCGGGGCGGGAAATAACAAATCATTCTCACTGACTATAATGAATATTGAAGTGGGTGACTTTTCGGCTGAATTGACTGAGGAGTTTACTATCACTGGGACTTTGGTAGCCAGAGGTTCTGTCCCTCAACTTATTCCCGATTCGAGAGAAGGGCTAGGGCAGCTACAGATTCCGACAATTCACTCACTGAGGGCAACATTATCTGAACCAGTAGGGCCCATGAACTCTGGTTCAGAAATGACATTAACTCTTGAAGTCAAGAATCTTGGTAACGTGGTAGACAGGGTTGGTTCCGTGGAGATATCTGATAACTGTCCGTTGTTAACAACTGATAATGGACTTGACTCAATGACAACCAAAGACATACCTATCGGTGGGCAAATTCAGGGTAGTCTGACTGTTACAGCATCGCAGAGTCATCCACAGAGGAACTGTGATATTGAGGTAACAATATCTTCCAATGGTGCGACAATCGCAGGAGGTTCTGAGATGTCAGAATCGAATGTCAGAGTTTCTGTAGAGCCTCCGCCAACAAATCAAGAGAATCCAGAAAGTCCAGACGATAATGATGAAATTATTGAGCAGGTGGTAAGTTCAAACCTGTCCTTTGTCGGATTATTACCTATTCTATGTGTAATTTTTTTGGCCTCGATGAATAAGAAGAGGTAGTGCCCGGATACTGGGATATCCAGTATAATAATCAGGTCACTTATCCTAAATTGGTACGATGGCTGGTGAAAACATACCCGAACATATAATTGCACAATCACACTCCGCACAGCACCGTAGGTGCTAGATTGAACCTAGGTTAGGAAGTTGGTATTAGTGGAGGGTGGCGACGGTGGCCGCGAATTTGGCACATACGTCTCTTGGGCATTAGGAGTAACAACAGCATTACTGCTGATTCTGCCAATGATTTTCGTAGTCGGCAAGGCAACACATTACTCGGCTTACTCCAGTGAGGGGGACTATGACGGATTGGCTCAGCTCAAAGATATGCGAGACGGCTTGGAAGGAGATGGATATTCGATCGCGAATACGATGTCAACTCCCATGCTCGTCAACGACTGGAAATACCCACACAGAACGATGCTATTGGTGATAGCTCCTGAAAAACCAATTGATGAGACTGAGGCTGAATCCATTTATGATTTCGTAACTGAATCGGGGGGGAAGGTCATAGTTGCGGCTGATGGAACCAATGCCAATCGTTTGGCTTCAAAGTTTGGAGTTACTTACTTCGACTCCCCACTGCTAGATGAGAATCAATACTACATCACTGAAAATGACGATGGTACAAATCAATACTCATGGGAAAATGTTTGGGGCATTGGAACGATGGAAGAAGAAGCTGCTGAGTTTGGAAATCAGGGTTGCTCGGCTTTCGATATAGATCAATATGAAGATGACTGCGCTCTTCCTGTGATGTTCAGAAAGCCAACTGGGATGAAGTTTGAACAGACGGAGCGCGACCGAGAAGATCCTGGCCATAGAGAGGTCACTGTTATCTCTAAGGCATCGCCCTCTGCTTTCATCGATCTAATCGGAAATGGAGATTCTAGTGATTTCAGAAATCCTGCCCCCGGCGATCTTGCTTTGATGATTAGGGCTGACTACCCGGGGATAGAAGTCTACGATAAGGTCAGAGGGGGTCAAGCCATTGTTGGAGGAGATATTGGCGAAGTGGGGGTTACTGGTAGCATCGTTTTTGTTTCGGACCCTGAGGCTTTCTCAAACATGCTATGGACCGACGAAGTAGCACAAGGAGAGGGGATACCAAGGGTCTGCGAGGTTGTGGGGGCTTACCAAAGCTGTTGGAATGATGCCTTCGTGAATGAAGAAGGACACCAGTGGAACGGCAATGGGGATTACTTCCGACTACTGATCAACTCGATGATGGAGTTCGATAATCTAGATTTAGCGGGAGAAGTCAGGGATTACCCATCTAACTTCCAAGTGGTTTTCGATGAGAGCAGGCATGTCACCGGAGTGGTTTCAGCGCCATTTGTTGAAGCTATGAGCACGGTCGTATTACTGACCTCAAACACATTCCTCAAGTGGTTAGTAGTACTAAACGTGGGCTTACTTTTGCTTGTTGCAATGATGATAGTGCCAGAGAAGGAGAACTGGAGGCATGTTTTTGATCTTACCAGGTTCTCTGAGAGGCCGAATAAGCTAGATCCAGGAGACTACAGAAAAAGAGTTCAGCAAGCCCTATTCACCAAAATTAGAGTACATCATGATCTTACAAGGGACCAGATGGCACTAAAGCCCCCCGCCGAGATTCAGTCCATGATCGGAAATCCCAGGCTAGTTGAGTTAGCCTACTCAAAGGAAAGGAAATACTCCCCAAAAGAGCTCAGAGAGCTGATGCAGGCCATTAGACGGTGGGGAGGCGGTAACTGACCGCAGACGCAATTGACAAAAGTAATGAGAAACTGGAGATAGTAGTATGAACGCAACACCACCAGCAGAAAAACCACCGGCACCACCAGCAAACGCAGTATCAAAGGGATACGAAGAGAAGGCCGCCAAAGCCAGAGGATCAAAGAAGACCAACGAGAAGTTAGAGGCGGTTGGAAGGATCGGAGAGGCTATCAGTGGCGAGGTCCAGAAAGTAATCATTGGGAAGTCACACGTTATTGACAATGTACTGATCAATATCCTATCCAATGGGAACCTCCTATTCGAGGATTATCCGGGATTGGCTAAAACTCTGATGACAAATACATTCGCAGACGCACTTGGTTGTGATTTCAAGAGGGTACAATTCACTCCGGATCTGCTTCCCGCTGACATCACTGGAACCAACATCTATGATGCAAAGAAAGGAGAGTTCACATTCAAGCCTGGACCGATTTTCTGTAATCTTCTCCTCTCTGATGAGATAAACAGGGCTCCGCCCAAGACTCAAGCGGCTCTTCTTGAAGCGATGCAGGAGAAGCAAGTGACAATTGGTGTTGTGACACACAAGCTTCCTGCCCCTTTCTTGACCATGGCGACCCAGAACCCAGTAGAGCAGGAAGGGACATATCCACTACCTGAGGCTCAGCTTGATCGTTTCATGTTCAAGATGAGCGTTGGATATCCTAACAGAGCTGATGAAGATGAAATCTTGGCTAGACGTGTGGCAAGAAAGAAGGATGCTGTAGAAGTCGAGACGATTACCGATCCAGCTCGTGTTGTCGCGATGCAAGAGGCGTGTGAGGACGTATATGTCGATCCCGCAGTCAGGATGTACATGGTTGAGATCGTGACAAGGACGAGAGAGGACCCGCGTGTGTTAGTCGGCTCATC
>DALC01000020.1:16443-16769 GCA_002499325.1 Euryarchaeota archaeon UBA538 | reverse complement strand
GCTTCAAACCTCAGAAGGCATGTCAGAAACCTGGCAATGACCGACATACCCGTCGTCGTATCAATAAACAGATTCCACACGGATACTGAAGCAGAAATAGATGCAATTAGGGATGAAGCAACTAAGGCCGGAGCCGTGGACATAGTTCTCTTCGAGGGATTCTCCAAGGGAGGGGAAGGGGCAGCGGAACTCGCAGACTCAGTTGTTTCCGCTTGCTCCAAGCACGAGCAGGACGGAAGTCCATTCAGCCCCATAGTCGATCCCGGGATGCCCTCCAATGAGGCTATTCTCAGGATTGGGACCAATGTCTACGGGGCCAATAACGT
>DALC01000020.1:15208-16026 GCA_002499325.1 Euryarchaeota archaeon UBA538 | reverse complement strand
CCATGACAAGAAGGTCCTAGGAGCACCAGTAGGATTCACCCTGCAAGTCAGAGAAACCAGGCTCAACGCTGGGGCTGGGTTCATCGTAGCCGTGTGCGGTTCGATGATGACCATGCCGGGATTGCCCAGCAGGCCAGCCGCCATGGACATGGACATGGATGAAGAGGGAAGGCTCACTGGAGTCTTTGGATAGGTAGTGGTGCGATGCGTCGGGTCAAGCGTCTTGATGAGGGAATTAGACTGCGCGTGGAAGATCAGGACGACCTTTGGGTAATAGCCCAGATTTGCAGGCCTGGCTCATCAGTTGGCATGCTATCTCACAGGAGGGACTCAACCACCGGGACCAAGGAAGACGGAAGGGCCAAGAGCGCTGAGAGGAAGCCAATGTGGATCGTCCTCAGGACTCAAGAAACTGCATTTCAGTCATTCACAGACAACCTAAGGGTGCACGGCATCATCGAAGAGGCCAAGATAGACATTGGTAGTCACCACACGCATGTAGTGTCACCCGGTGACGAGGTTGAGATATCCATGGAGGGCGGTCTGGCAAAACCAGATCTGGATCTGATAAAAGAGGCAATATCTTCGGGTACAAAGGCAAAGGCCGGACTAATCGTGGTGGAGTCCGATGAGGTTCTAGTTTTCGAAGTGACATCCAGAGGAATCAGAGATGTTTCCAATTTCTCAATGAGGGGAGGAGGGAAGAGGGTATCTGATTCCGCTTCAGTCAGGAGGGCCTTCTTCGAGAATGTTGCAAATGAGGTAAGAATGGTCTTCAAAGACGAAATGCCACTGGTGATATGTGGCCCGGGCATGGC
>DALC01000020.1:14545-14826 GCA_002499325.1 Euryarchaeota archaeon UBA538 | reverse complement strand
GCTACTTCCATCGGTGGAAGGTCAGCGGCAAACGAGGTTCTCACAGAAGGTGCGGCTGATGCGGTTCTGGGCGAGCACGTACTAATCAGAGAGATTAGAGCAATCGAGGAAGCGCTCAGGAGAGTTTCAGTGAATGGAGCTGTTACTTACGGTATGGTACCAATATCGGAGGCGGCATCACAGGGAGCCGTCGAATCACTGATAATCGACGCCTCACTAATTAGAGACGAGGATGAAACATCCCGTGCGAAGTGGGAATCTATCTGCTCGGAGATAAAGTC
>DALC01000020.1:2423-14163 GCA_002499325.1 Euryarchaeota archaeon UBA538 | reverse complement strand
GGAATGGGCGGGGCTATTGCATTGCTAAGGTGGAAGCTAGACCACTAATCCTATCACTTGACCTCCCCAGGTTCGGCCATGGAACAGGGCGTCAGGATGATAGCACTGGGGGATCCTGAGGGGAGCGATAAGGCCAGTCAGCTAATTGCAATAGCCTCTTCATTGGGCCTGAAGTCCTCTATCGTAACCTCGAATCCTAGTGAGAATTTTGAATCGTTCAATCACGGCGCCATAGACTGGAAGGAGAAAATGGCCATGGCACATTGGGTAGTCAACTCGACGTCCATGGTTACCGCCGGGCCATCTCCGGCAATGGCTTGGTCCGCCTCTATGACTTTCGCAGAACTAGAAGGCTGTAGGAATGTGATGATAGTCGATATGCCCTCAGATCCAGAGTCAATCTCTATGGTATGGGGGCAAGTCATAGAAAAGGTGAGGCAGATACACGTTCTCTTCTTCACGAGCGACTCGCTACATGCTATCTCAAAGCTTGAGGGGTCAGATGGATCCGACTTCCTGTCAAGGGTGAGGGAGAAGACTATGATCCCACTCGTATGCGGGTATTCGGAAAGTGATAGTTGTGCTAAAGTGGCCCATGCGCTCGATAATATTCAGGCTCAATCCTCGGGTGAATCAGAAGGTCTGAGGTGGCTTGCAGGCTTCCTAAAGGCACTCCCTCTATCTGGTGCGGGAATAGAGGGGATTAGGGCAGCCGCCTCGTGGGAGTAAATTGTTCCCAGACGCACATTAGGCCATATTATCAGAAACCCCTTTTGAAGGGGCATCCTTTCGGCCGGACCCGCGAGGGAACAAGTATGCCACTCAAATTAGGTCCAGCAGGAGTTCCCCTCTCTTGCAAAGGGAGGACAATCGTTGAAGGGATGGATGATATCACCGCGTTGGGTTTGGAGGCAATGGAAATCCAGACTGTAAGGCCAGTCCAGCCAAAGCACTTCGACCAATATTGGCAGGCCGGCATTCTTTCGTGGGACTCTGGAATCGAGATGAACCTACACGGCCCTTACTATGCGGAACTTCTTGGAAAGAGAAGGGAGAGGAATCGGTCTCTAGCTAAGATGGAGGCATCGATGCAAGCTGGGAAGATAATCAATGCTAGGCATCTCGTCTACCACGTAGGGCCATATGGCGAGTACGACCCGGGAACTGAGGCCAATGAACAGGTCGCAAATATTTTCTCAGGCATTGTGGACAGGGTCCGGGAAATATGGGGCGAACAAGATGAGGATGCTTACACCGCGTTCCCATGGATTTCCGAACAAGAGCCATCACTAGTCGGGATAGAGACATCTGGTAGGCAGGAGCTCTGGGGCACTGTCGAAGAGGTACTGGAAGTTTGCAATCACGTCGAAGGGACTGTCCCAGTCCTCAATATCGGACATATCCATGCCAGGGGGCACGGTTCCATGAGGACCAGTGAGGACTACGCCGAGCTTTTCGACATGGTCAGGGAGAACTACGGTGGCAGCAAGTTCTACTGTCACTTTGCGGGAATTGAGCACAGGATGGGAAATGCGCTTCACTACACCCAGATCAAGAAATCAGACCTCAAATTCGAACCGTTCGCTGAATTCCTGGCCGAAGAAGGGGATTGGATGGATATTACCATAATTTCGGACTCCCCCCTTCTTGAGCATGACGCGATGTACATGATGCAACACTATGACAAAGCAAGACAGAGACTTATGGAGATCAGGGCAAGGGACGAGAGAAGAATCAAGCTTGCAAAGGAGAGTGGACTGACTCCTGAAGAGCTAGAGCTCCTGGAGCAAGAGGCCGCTGATGCTAGAAGAAGAGAGGAGAGCGAAGACACGAAGCCCGCTAAGGCGACAGCCAAGGCACCATCCAAGATGATGTCCTTTGACGCCCCTGAAGACGACGACGATCTTTTCTAGAAAAGCTTCTGTTGTGTACCCTTGGAACTCTCAGCCTTCCTCTTCCTCGGTCTTCTTCGACTTCCATGGGTTTTCAGAACTTCCTTGCTAATCAATCTGGCCTCCTCTCCTCCTCTAGCCGAGTAGCTCCTGCTAATCCCGGACTTCCTGCTTTCGACCTCATCGACCACTGGTGCGGGGTATGAATCTCCGATGAAGCACGATAACGATTCTTGGAGCTCCAATGGCATCTTCCACGGCTCATGAATAAATTTAGTAGGAACCATGGAAAGCTCTGGAACCCACTTTCTGATATAGCTCCCTCCGGGATCTTGATCTCTTCCCTGTTTCGTCATGGAGTATGCCCTGATTGTATTAATCCCAGTAGTCCCTGACTGCATCCCTACCTGTGACCAGTGTATTCCTGGCTCATAGTCGATAAACTGCCTAGCTAGGTAGGATCCAGTCTCTCTCCATGGTAGCCACAAATTGTATGAGGCCGCCGACATTATCATTGCTCTCATTCTGAAGTTTATCCAACCCGTCGAACTCAATTGCCTCATACAGGCATCCAAGAAAGGCCACCCAGTCTTTCCAGACTTCCACCTGGTAAACTTCTCAGCATCCATCTCCCTGCTCATGTTACGGTCTATAATGGGATTTTGTGCTACTGTGTCCAAGTCAGATTTCATCTCCATTTTTTGGATGAAGTGACATCTCCATGCTAGCCTCCTTCTGAATGACGAGAGGCTTTTGATCCATTCCCCATGATCCTCAACTTGGGATTTATTTTTCCTGATCCAATCGATTCTCGAATTAGTTTTCTGGACAGCTCTCCTCATTGAGAGGGAGCCGGATGAGAAGTACGGAGACAAACCAGAGCCATGCTTTACGGAGAGAACAGGACTTGAGATGGCCCACCTGTATTCCTTGCTGTCTCTCTCTAGGAATGAATCTAGCCTGTCAATCGCCGCTCTTTCCCCGGGTTTAGGCCTGTATAACAACTCTCTGGGAGTGAAGCCAATATCCTCCAATGCCGGTACTGAACCTTCAAAGGGAATGCACTCCTTGAATATTGGAGGAGAGCTCAAGGAATCACGCATTCTCTTGTCCCTCTCTCTCTTCCAGCCGTCTCTATTCCCAAGTCTCCTAACGACTCCGTTGTTAGGGTACTCGATCCACTTAATCCCCCTCGATTTACAAAAATTAGACACACTAATGTCCCTCGAATACGACCATGTGTTTCCAGTTTCCTCATGCGATAGAAGCCTCTCAATACCATGCTCCAAATGTATTGCATCCAGTACTTCGGTGGCATCGCCCAAACCGTAGTGCAAGAATGCCCCTGAGTCAGTGAGAGTTCTGGATAGGTCAGCAGCACAATCAAGCTCCCACTGGATGTGAATAGGGTCAGTATCCTTCTGTTCAAGCCTCTCGGTTTCAAGTATGTACAAGCAGATCACCGGTCTTCCGGAAAGTGAGGCGCTGAGTAACGGGACATGGTCCCTCGCCCTCAAGTCTCTCTTGAACCAGACTACGTCCACAGGCATGTATGTACAATAGATAGTACAAGTATAAATCCCAGTTTCAAACCAATTTGTATTGGAAAAATTATGTTTGGACACTGGACTTGAATCGAATAAGATTCTCCTTCCTACTGAGTTTTCTATCTACAATCGGGAAGGGGTAGTCTTCCCCAATTATGCAGTTCGATGTTCTCTGAACAGAAGTCGGGGCTAAGTGCGGTTCGAAAATATATTTCGATGGAAAGGACCGAAGCTCTGGGACCCAGTATCTGATGAAATCTGCGTTAACAGTCTCTACATTCAGACTGGACTTGGAATCGGGGCATGGGTTGTATATCCGATAATAAGGCATGGAGAACGGGGCCACTCCAGCAAGCCATAGCCAATTTCCGTTATTCAACGCCCAGTCACTGTCGAGTAGCTTCCTTTCGAACACGTCCCTCCCATGAGTCCAGTTCTGCCACAACTGGCCTCTGGTCAGGAAGCACGACACTGCGTGTCTGCCAAGATGGTGCATCCATCCGGTCTTATCCAGTTGCCTCATCATAGCGTCAATGTACGGATACCCGGTATTCCCTGTCTCCCAGGCTGAGATTTTTTCTCTGTCGAAGTCATCCCATTCCACTTCAATGCAGCTCTCATTTGAAACGTCACTATCCCAGTTCTCCACAGATCTAGAAAGTAGGTAGAACATCTCTCTGAACATCATCTGCCCGTGCAATGACTCAGGAGGCTTTGTATGGCTACCAGTCAGATAGGATTTCTCACACTCTCTCCACAGCATTCTAGCAGACAGGCATCCGCTACTCAGGTAAGGGGATAGTCCAGTCGTACTGGGCTCTCTGGGATCATCTTTTGAATTCGTAGATACAGTCTTTGGCTTCCTGAAATCATTGACAAATTGTACTCTATCTGTGACTTTATTCCTGAGTCTCTCCAATGCTTCTGTCTCCCCTCCTGTGAAGTATTGGATATCATCCTCCCTGTCTGGATAAATCCTCATGATGGAACTTTCCAAATCAGATATTTCCATGACACTCCCCGATAGCCCAACAGTGTTCATCGATTTGGAGCTATTTGGAACTGGAAGAGGATCTCCCACGTCATAGAATCCCAGTGAGTTAACATCCAGGTGCCTTCTGAAGATTATTTCCATATCCTTCATCGATTTAGGCTTCTTGAAGTCCTTGGTTCCTACAACCTCTTCAATGTCCAAGAGTGTGTGTCTTGCAGGGAATGTCTCTGTCCTGAAATCATCAGAAACCTTTGACCAATCCCTCAGGATCACTTCACAATTCCTGAGTCTTGGCTCCGAGCAGTACTCGTATGCCAAACATATTTTCTCTCCCTCAAGGTCCTCCCTAATATTTCCCAATATTTCCAGATAATTTCCGGAGAATATCTTCAGGCGCAGTCCAAGATTATCACTGAGTCTGTTGTCAAGATCTCTGAGGGATTGACTGATGAATCTCAATCTGTTAAATCCCAGTCCTTCTCCTTCGCCTCTGAGCTCTTGTTCCTCAAAGATAAATATTGGAAGTATACTATCCACTTCATCGGAGCTACAGGCCCATGTCAGTGCCTCATTATCATGGAGCCTGAGTGATTTCCTGAACCATACAACTGCGACAGTCATGCCCTTTAGACCAAATTTACGCTTTTATGCTATTGTTTAACAGAAAATACTGGAGCACATGCAATCTCCCGGTCCTAGGAAGACTTGAAGCCATGACCATTGTGCCAAGGTCGCTACGGGACTGTAGCTCAGCTGGGAGAGCGCCGCACTGAAGATGCGGAGGCCGCTGGTTCAAGTCCGGCCAGTCCCACCATCATTTTCGTCAGTGCAGACTATGTCATTTCCCAAGTAATGTATCGACCTGTATCTTGTGGAGTCTCTCCAGTCCGACCTCCGCCATGTCCATCAGAGAGTCAAACTGCTCGCGAGAGTACGTTGATTCCTCTCCTGTTCCCTGCACCTCGACTAGCATCCCATCGCTAGTTCCAACAACGTTCATGTCCACATCTGCGTTACTGTCCAGGATATAATCCAAATCGAGATATACCTTCCCGTCTATGAGTCCGACACTTATTGCGGACACGTCATTAGGCATTACCAGATTCTCATGAGCACGCATCTCCTCTTTGGACAGCTTGGGAGCAGTCCATCCGTTGGAGATATCATCCCTGGACGGACGAAGATCCTTCGGAAGGCATTCCCCTGACTCAATGAGTCGACGAATAGCGAGCCTCAGTCCCATGCAAGCCGCAGTTATTGATGCGCACCTCGTTCCTCCGTCGGCATTCAAAATGTCGCAGTCAACAGTCAGCGCTACAGGGCCAAGAGCCTCTAAGTCCACGGCTCCTCTGAGAGATCTGGCTATCAGTCTTTCAATCTCCATAGTCCTGCCCTTGGCACCGTTCCTCTCTCTCCTAAATCTGGAATCCGTCGAACCGGGAAGTAGGGAGTACTCAGCATGAACCCATCCCCTGTCGGAGTTCTTCGGAAACCACCTTGGAAGCGAGGGGGCCTTTGTCACACAAATCAAGACGATAGTGTCGCCCTGCTTGTACAATAGTGAGGACAGGGCATTTGGCGTGAAGTCCAAAGTCACATCCATTTCACGCAATTCATCATTCTCTCTATCGCTGGAAATGTCTCCAGACTTCATCTTCGCCATGACACTCCGAGTGGCCATCACATGTTCAATCATTCGCGTCTTGCATGAGCCGGACGGAATGACTCCACAACATGCGAATCTGTGGTGATGTATGGGCCACCAACCAGATCAACGCAGTATGGCACAGCCGAGAAAACGGCATCCAAGATTTCTCTTATAGACTTGGGCGATCCTGGTAGATTAATTATCAGAGATTCTCCTCTGATTCCAGCGACCTGCCTAGATAAAATCGCTGTAGGTACGTAATTCAGTGAGACCGAACGCATCTTCTCTGCAAATCCAGGAAGCATCTTGTCACAGACGCTGGTGGTCGCCTCAGGAGTCACATCTCTCAGTGAGGGACCGGTCCCGCCTGTCGTAACGACCACCGAGCAACCCTTGTTATCGACCATATCAATCAACGAGGAGGCTATCTCGTGCATTTCATCTGGAACTATGACTCTCTCTACTTCCCAAGGAGATGTAAGTGCCTCTTCCAGGAACCCTTCGATGGCTGGACCGCTCAAGTCTTCATACTCTCCCGAGCTGGCCCTGTCTGACGCAGTCAGAACCCCAAATCTGCAAAGCTCGCCTACGCCCACGACCGGGAGAGGGGGTCATTCCGATTAATCACGTCGGTTTCAGACCCTCTCCTGATGAACACCTTCATTTACCGCCGATGTAAAGAATCACACCCTGAGGTGATGAAGTGCTGAGTCTTCCCCAAACCGCACGTTGCAGTATCACCCTTGAATCACTGCCAGTTGTCGAGATATCGGTAATTGTGAATTCGGGCCAGTTAGACTCAGCCTTCCTCATGTAGGAGGCAGAGAAATGACGGTTGAAGGGAAGTATGCAAACCTAGTAGCTACGGTGAAGCAAGAATGTAAGGACGCTGACGAGAACGAGATTATTGAGGAATTCAGGAGATATGAGGAGGAGTTTCTGATCCCCCCTGAAGACGCCCTAAGGTCTGTCATTAGGAAGTTCCAAGCTGCCGCTGGAATCGAAATAACTGGATCGCCTTCCTCTAGGTCCTCATCTCCTGACATCAAGAAAGTAGATCGATTCTCGGAGCTTGGATCAGAGGATAGGAACGTTACGGTTGAAGTTGCAGTGGTCTCTTACACTCCTAGGATGCAGAAAATGAAGAATGGAGAAGAGAGACAGATTGCTTTCGGATGGATAGAAGATAATCCTTGGGAGTCAGGGGACAAGAGAGAGCGATGGGACTACAAAGACTGGGGGGGACACAGCCAGAATCTAGCTCCCGGTTCGGTAGTAAGACTGGAAGGCGTATCCGTAAACGAGTGGAACGACAAGAAATCAATTAATATCAATAGGACATCCAGAATTTCAGTCTTGAGAGAGGGCGGTCAATCCAACGTACAACAATCCGACGAACCAATCAGTATCGAAAAGGCTTCCCAGTCAGAGGGCTTCGTCAGTATAGTCGCCAGAGTTCTATCTACCAAGAAGGACGTCATCGTGAAGAGAGATGGATCCGGTCAACTAAATGTCGTCAGGGGAAGATTGGCCGATGCTACCGGTAGTATCGGAATGCTATCTTGGTCCGATTTCGAATATGAGCCGGGCACGTTACTCAAGATTGAGGGAGCATCCATTAGAAGATTCAGAGATACGCCCGAGGTGAATATCAGCGACTCATCCAGGGTAGAGGTATTCCATGACAACTCCTTTGCTAGTTTGGAGGATTTGGCACCAACCACTAGGAGTAAAATATCGGGTTTGAGAAATGGCATGAGGGATGTTGAGATCACCCTCCAGGTAGAATCATGGTACCAGAGAACGTTCACCGCCAAAGATGGCTCGGAGAGGGTCGTCAGGAGTGGTGATGTCATGGATCCAACTGGGAGGTGTAGGCTGACAGCATGGTGCGATTTCGATCCTAAGCCAGGAGATTTCATCCATCTGACTGAGGCAAGGGTTCAGTCATGGCAGGGCTCCCCAGATCTCGTCATAGACGAAATAACTCAGGCAACAAGCTTGGAGAGCCCCGCTTGGGACAAGATAGACCCCGAAGATCACTGGGTGGACGTGGGACTCACCGAACTAGTAGAAGGAGGGACCAGAAGAGGGGTCAGAACCAACGGGACAATAGTCCTAGTAACTGGAGACTCCGGAATAATTGAGAGGTGCCCGGTCCAATTACCAGACAGGAATAGAAAGTGCAGGAAGAGGTTAAGAGACGGAAATTGCATAGACTGCGGACCCCAGAGAGGGGAAGAGGATTTACGAATTAGGATGGTTCTTGATGATGGAGTTTCCAATGTATCTCTCTTGCTCTCCAAGGATCCAGCAGAGAAGTTTCTGGGAATGACTCAAGAAGAGGTAGCAGAAACAATCTCCAAAGAAGGCCAAGAGGCATTTCTCATGTCAGTCAGGGAGAAGTCACTGGGGAGAGGAGTGTCAGTAAATGGACTCGCTCTAATCGATGACCAAGGAGCAATGCTTCTCGCAGACAGTGTGCAAGATGACGGATTGGATGCTTCCAAAGCAGCTGAGATGGTTATCAAAAAGTGGGAGGTGGCAATGTGATTGAAGCACAGAGGAGAGTCAGGCAGAGTGCAATCAGGATGCTGGCCCAGGAATATTCAGACGCTTCCTTGACTGAAATGGGGGTGGGGGAATATGACCCCTCCTTCGTCGTTACTAAGTTAGGAGCTAGGGTAAACAGGGCTCTAGTTGCAGGCGTGATAGACAGGATGGAGAGAAGAGACGGTGACAGTGGACCAAGTTACTCCGGTCATATCAGAGATCCAACTGGCAACCATGTATTCAATATCGCCCCATTCCAAGATGAGATGCATGCCGAGGCTGAAGAGCTTCTTGCTAGGTTTGAGTCTGGAGATAGATTTCTAATGGCATTAGTTGGCAAGTCAAGGTGGTTTGAGACCGAGGATGGAGGAGTGTTCACATCCCTGAGGGTCGAGCAAATCGCCATAATAGACAAAGAGAGGTACTCACGATGGCTAGTCGAAGCAGCGGAAGCTACTCTGAGGAGAATAAAGGCGTATGATGACTCATCCGGCGTAGAGCCCTCTCCCGACTCTCTGGAGGGAGCCGGGGTTCCTGCGGATCTGGTTAGTGGTATGGTCCAGGCTAGGTCTCATTATCCAGAGTTTGACTCTGAGAACTACAAGGTAGGAGTCTTGCAGGCATTATCGATAGCCTCTGGAAGATCCAGTATGGCTGAAGCTTCTCCTGTCAGCGCGCCCAAGACCAATGAAACTCCTGAGGCCCGAGAACAGCCTACCGTCCAAGCTCCAATAGAGCCAGAAGGCGACATTTCTTCTACGATAATCAGTGCAATAAAGTCAGCAGACGGGGGAGAGGGTGCTGAGTATGACGCGATTATACTTTCATGCGTTCAATCTGGATTCTCAAGAGAAGAAGCGGAGGATGCACTCGAGGGCATGAGGGATGTCGATGGCACAATAATTGAGCCAAGGTTTGGATTCTTCCAAGTCCTCTAGTTCTTACTATCCTGAAGAATAGAGTCCACGACTGATAATTTCTCGCTAATCCTATTCCTCGAGACGTCAGAGGAAACTTGTTCCCTCAGGAATGAATTTCCATTCACTTTACCGAACTCCCCTATCTTGGCCCCCTTTATCTCCGCGATATCTGTCGCTACACGTGTTAGTCTGGATCTCACTATCTCTTCGTTGACAGGCCACCCTCTTCTCTTAGATAGTCTCAGTAGAAGCTCCTTCTGAGACTCCCCCCATGCTCCTCCGCTACCTCTGAGGATTGTGCCTATGATTCTGTCAATGTCCTCTACGAATGTAGCAACGGTCCTGAGGTCTTCTTGTATTACAGGCTCTAAGGTATCTAAACCGAGAATAAGCGAGTCATACGCATCCTCAATGACTGCAATAGGCGAATCAGAATGAAAATCCGCATCTACAGGCACAAACTCCTCCTCATTATTAGCCAATGCCTCTTTTTCAACAGAACCCAAAGAGAAACTAACCCCATTCCTCTTCAGACTTTTCTTAATCCTCCCCCAGCCATTCAGCTGGTTGGTTAGTACCCCAGCCACTCTTCCCATCAGAACAGTCCTATTTCCGGTGAGGGGGGTCTCCAGCCTCACACAGAGCTCATGTAGATCATCTCTATCCATCTCGGCGAGCCTTTCGATAGTCATCCTCCTGGAGTCGAAGTTTAGATGTAGCCAGAGTCGCTGCCTCCTTTCTCTTTGTGATCCAGAAGACTTGATTCCGAATACCTTGAGAATTCCACCCAATTCATTGTGACTCATCGTCTGAATGCCATCCCATGAGAGATCCAGATCCTCCAATACCAAATTCTGAATCAATCTGGCTCTAAGTACCTCTACAGAACCCCCCTTAGATATATTGCGCGACTCGGCTAACTCTCGTAGCTCAACAAGCCTCCCTCGGTAAAGGGAATCAAGTGATGACGCGTCGAAATTCAATCTTCCACCATCTCGCCGGCCACTGCCAATGGTCATATCCATTGCGTGCCCTGAATAAGAGAAATACCTATTTTGTGAGGCATAATTTAACGCCACTATTCATCCAAAGAAATGAATGGAGGACTCTCTGGATCAGTGTGGAAGTCTTTGGGTACATCTCTGGAAACTTCCTTGATCATAGTTTCCCAGTCCCTAAGGGAAGCTATTGTGGCTCTCTCGTAATCGGAATGCCTGATGACTCTGTGCAGGCCAATTGTCCTGGCCCCACCCTTGGACACAAACTCCAATCTTATCTCAACATGAACCTCGTCCTCTATGACTTCGCCATCAGGATCCAAGCATACCTGCTCAAGAGTCAGGTCACGAGTGGCCTCCGCCTGCTTAATCAGAGACCTAACCTGGCGATGCCTGACCAACACTCCTATTTTCTCAAGCATTTCTGGGTCCAACGAACCAAGCATAGAATTCTGAACCCACCAACAGGTCTCACCTTCCCTTTCAGAAATCTCCTTGGAGATACTTTTCGGAAATCGATTTCTGGCCAGTAATACGATTAGATCCGAGTATGCAGGCGGGAGAAAGACTGGATCTCCCTCGTTCATCCCGTCTGGAAGTAGGGAGTGCCTCCGACTTACCAGATTTGCACCCTCGTAAACCCCCCTTGGAATTACAAATCCATCTATCTCTCCAGCACGCCTTAGATCCTCCATCCACTTCGCTTTCATGAGTGGATCAGATGGTCCCGCTTCTATACCTAAGATTGAAGCAAATGCATCTGGGTCAAGTACCCTAAGCCCGCCTCTTGACCTCCTCACTTGCCTTCTGTTCAGCTTATTATCGCAAAGTAATATTGCAGATTTTGGTTGGTATTGAATTTTATTATCTGAAACCAGGACCGGGTATGGCCTTACGGGAGTTCTAGCACCGACTACATTGCACCCTGACTGAAGTATTTCCATCATATTGCCATGAACCAGTCCTCCGGGTAGAGCCAGTATATCGGCATCTCCAGATTCTAGTAGCCCGAGTCCATCGGTCAGACTATTTGTAGAAATACTCAGAATATCAAGTCCAGACGAGTTCCCAGAACCTATGATTGAGCCTATCCTTTCCCCTACTGGGCAACTCGGAGAGTCTAGTGTCGCTACAGTAAGCCGTTCATCCATTGCATCCACCTCAAGGGAGGGAGCACGCACTGTGCCC
>DALC01000020.1:0-2043 GCA_002499325.1 Euryarchaeota archaeon UBA538 | reverse complement strand
AGTCATGGTATCGAAGCTGTCACTAAAGCGCGGTATCCAAAAGCGTTTGAACGTGTTTGAGGAAGAGCTGGAGGGCCTGGTGCAAGAGGCTATCTCCTCCAAGGGGGCTCCAGCAATGGATTTAGCTAGGGATGTTCTACTCGCCGGAGGTAAGAGGCTCAGACCTCTTTTGGCCATTCTGACATACGAAGCTACTGGTGGACGGGATATTCGTGAGGTAATGGACCTAGCACTCTCATCAGAGCTGATTCATACCGCTACGCTCATTCACGATGACATATATGATCAGGCACGATTCAGAAGAGGTAGGCCCACAATACACTCTTCACACGGTCTAGCTCATGCAATAATTGCCGGTGACTATCTCTTTGCACTGGGATTTTCTAAAGGGGGTCGCTATGATTTGGATATAGTGGACATGATTGCCAGCTCATGCACAAACATTGCCAGAGGAGAGCTCCAACAATTCAATCACATAGGTGATCTCACAACTACTCCCGAAGACTACTATTCGATAATTGACGGTAAGACAGTAGGCCCATTCGCCACAGGTACTGCGGCGGCCGCACTGGTGGCCGGGGCCTCGGAGGAGGTTTCGGAGATGATGTACGAATTTGGAACTGAATTCGGTAGGGCATTTCAACTCGTGGACGATTTACTAGACTTAACCGGGGACCCTGAAATGGGCAAGCCGAGAGGTACAGATGTTCATGAGGGTAAAATGACTCTTCCATTAATTCATGCTCTGACCATACTACATGGCTCCGAGAGAGAGCACCTAGCAGACGTCTTAAACAACTTCAGTGATGACAGATGGAATGAACTTACCTCGCTTCTGGAACTGTCTGGGTCCTTCTCATACACAAGGCAACTGATTCAGAATCATGTCGATCGCGCCTTGGATATTCTTTCAAAACTCCCTCCATCAGATGCTAAGGATCTAATGCTAGAGGTGGCCTTAATATCCAGAAACAGGAGAGTTTAATCCGAGGCCATCATGAGTGAAGAATCTGAAATCTGGGATGCCATAGTAATCGGAGGAGGGCCAGCCGGCTCAACAACAGCTCGCTACATCGCCGAGGGGGGCAAGAGAGTTCTGGTTCTGGATGGCAGAGATTCTATAGGATCCCCACTTCAGTGTGGGGAGCTAGTACCGACTAATGATGAAATGAGGAGATTGTGCCCCGGCGTCCCAGATATTGATGATCTCTTGCAGACCCCAGAGGAGGCAATATCCAGAAGGACTTCAGAAATGCACATAGTGCCCCCCTCAGGAAGACCATTGAGATATGCATTCGAAGGTTTGATGCTGAATAGGGTCCTCCACGATGAATGGCTGGTCGATCTTGCGTCTTCCAAGGGCGCTAAATATCTCACCGGAGCAAGGGTAGAATCTGTAAAAGGAGAGACAGTAACACTCAGGGACGGACGAAACTTCCATGGGAAAATTATCGTGGGCGCAGGAGGTCACAACGATCCTCTTAGGAGGGCTAGATGGTCTGAATCTTCTCTGAAGATACCAATAAAATTTGTACTTATGGAAGGTGAATTTGGAGATGCAGTTGAATTACACTTCGGCTCAATGGCTCCTGGAGGCTATGCATGGGTTTTTCCCAAGGAACGAGGGGCAAACATTGGACTTGGGATCCAGAATAAGTTCTCGAAGGGTAGAAGCCTAAATTCTCTAGCTGAGGGTTTCATCTCCAACTATGAAGGAGATATCACCTTCAGAGGGGCTGGTTCCCTTCCGATGTCCGGATCAATCAATCAATTCGTCAAGGACAACCATGTCCTTGTTGGCGATTCCGCTGGAATGGTCCTCCCTTCAAATGGTGCAGGAATAACGATAGCAATGGTCGGGGGCAGAATAGCAGGACAGACCATCGTATCGCACCTAGACGAAGGCACTTCTCTGCATGAATATGAGACCGAGTGGAAAAGGCAGATGGGGCCAGTAATGAGAAACTCGAAATTATCATTCAAGATAGGTAGCTGGATAATGAGACTTCCAGACTGGGTTCTTAATCTAGCATTCAATCCAAT
>DALC01000083.1 GCA_002499325.1 Euryarchaeota archaeon UBA538 | reverse complement strand
AAGATGGACCACTATTCAGATGGACCCCGTCATTTTACTGTTGAGAAGGGGCCCGGAAGGACAGTGATCTTTCTGAGGGAACTATTCAGGGAAGTAGATATCGGAATTCACAACCATGAGATAGGCCAACCCCAAAAGTTACGTTTTGATATCGAGGTATCGATACCCGGATCAGATCCCCCAAAATCAGACAAGATTACAGAGGTAGTTAATTATGAATATTTATTGGAATCAGTAGAGGATTCAATTAATGGAAGCAGACTCTCACTGCTTGAGTCCTTAGGCTCAATAATACTGGACAGGCTAATGATCCCACTCCAAGTTTCTGAGGCATCAGTAAAAATCACTAAGATGGATGTTCTCGAAGGAGATGCAAAATTCGGCTGTGAGATGACTAGGAAGAGATAGTGGTGCAGAGGGCAGGATTTGAACCTGCGAAGCACTATGCACCGGAGCTTAAGTCCGGCCCCTTTGACCAGCTCGGGTACCTCTGCAGGTTAATAGGAAGAGGTCATACTCCTTGAATCGAGCGCTTCTAGGCCTCGAAATGAGTCATATTGCCGACCCCCATAATTGACGTATCAGCAGCCCAAGGCGCACGAACGCTTTAACGCCACTTGTGTGGGCGCTTAATCGTGCAAGGGAGAAGTACAGCGAACTACGTTCGTAAGAGCAGAGCTATGGCACTGGTTCTTTGCTTGGTCCTTCTCATTCCATATGGAGCCTCTACAGTTTCCAATAGTGAGCTAAACGAAACCACAAATTTCAATTCTAATAGCGATGTTCAGATGAACCTCTATACGATGTATATCGCATCTCAGAATTCATCTGCAGGGGGAGATGGATACATCACCACACAAGTTCCCGAGTCCGGGGGACAGGAGTCCATGAGCGCATTAAGTAGTAGCATCGAATTCAGGACCAGTCCGATGCTCTCCAGTCTCGAGATAGCAGGTAGGCCCAATCACGGCTCGGGCTCTGGCTCGTATTATCTGCCAATCGGGATATTTCTGAGATCTACAGGTCCCGATACCGCTAGTGTTGACTGGACTCTCACACTAAAAGCATCTGGATCTCAGGTTGGATCGGCATCTTGGTCTTCAGAAGCATGCAATCCCGGACTGACTCAAAGTTGTAGCTTCGATCATGAGACATTTGAAATCGATATTGGTAGTGATGAGACTTTCACAATAGACAAGGATGAACGCTTGGAACTAATAATCGATGCTGACATGTCAGGATGCGATAGTGGAGGTGGAAGTCCATGGGGAGGTTCATCGAGCTGTGAAGCAGAAGTCGCATGGAACGAAATTGATGGTGATGAAAGATTCAGTACTCTGGAAATTGAAGCCAATGCGATCGCTAACAGCTTGGTTCTGCTACAAAGAGAGGGAGCGGAGCTAGCAGAAGGGGCCGAGTTGGATTGGTATCCTAATGATGTCCTCTCGGAGAGGGTAATGCAATTCTCATTCGATGTTAAAAGTAGCTTCGGGAGATATGATGTCGACTCGGTAAGATTGTTGATGAGGGACCCCAATGGCATATACAGAATTGATCATGTTATTGACGAGGATGATGAGGATATTGAGGACACAAGCCAAGGTATTTTCGGAGAGTATCTATGGTCATACCCTAGTGGGATTCCTTCAGGCGAATACTCAGTCGAGCTCGAAGTATCTGATATTCAGGGAAACAGCGTGATAGTAGAGCATGAGCCTGTAAATATGGAGCAGTGGGGGGTTGCACTAAATCACCGGCAAGATAGGTCAACCGAATACATAGCCCCCGAGCAGACAACCCCTATCTCCCTCCAGATGGTACACAGGGGGGACTCGACCAAATCAATGGATGTAGAGCTAGAAGTATTGACAAATTTCCCTAGTTCGTGGCTAATAGAGTTCGACTCTCCTGGAGGATACACGTTAAACTCTGGAGGTGACATCCTCAATCCAATCCTTACCTTGACCGCCCCTGAAGATCTCACTGGTGCTCCAGGCTCGATTGATATCAGGGCTGTAGCTGAGGCAGAGGTAGATGGTGTGTTGCAGGTAGTTCATCAAGACACATTACAACTGGACCTGAAGAAGATGGATGTTTTCCAACCTCCACAAGTTTCGATATGGTCCGAAGATCATGAGGTTGCTGTAGCTAATTCTTCAAGGCCAGACGACTTCGATGCTTCTGCAAACAGCTATGTTGACTATGACCAATTTACTCCCTTCTTGATGGAGATTTTCAATACTGGTTTTGATGCAGATGAGTTCAAGATTGACGTTCTTCAAAGGGCTAAAGCCATAATTCAGGTTTATGACAATGACACGGGCGAGAGAATTCTAGAGGACGATGGTGATGGGACTTTTCACACCGCTCTCCTCGACAGACATGAGACACAAACCCTCAGAATCCTCATCAAACCTTCCTCCGATAGACTGGACCCAGATATAGGTACTGTCGAATTAGAAGTAGTCAGCACCGGCCAGAGTAACCTGTCCTCTACAATCGAATTCACAATTCAGAGGACATTCGGAATCAGGGCGGAGGTTTCCTATGACTGCGATGGCTCCCCACTTGGGCACATTACAGTATCTCTCTGTTCCCCTGGCTCCGGAAATGCTGAAGTCTCCCTGAGGGCTAAAATCACAAATACAATGACATCGGGGGAGTCCGCTACATGGTGGAGGATCCAGAATCCAGCCTCATTAGAAGAGAACAAAGACAGGAATGCGGCATATGGGCAATGGCAGTTCAGAATAGAGGATGACTCTGGGAATGCTGTTCCAAGAGTCTCTCTAGCACCCGGTGATGATACCGAAGTTTTTGTGACCATCACCCTCACTAGCCAGGTCGAGTTCGGGAATCATACCGTATATCTAAGGGTTGTAGAAGACACCCCTGACGAAGACCCAAGATATTTTGATCTCCCGATGGTGTTCGAAATAGACTCTGATGAGCCAACACTAGAAATCGTACAGGTTTCTCCAAATAGGCTATTATCTCCAGGAGACACAGTAGAAATTCAGATGAAAGTGAAGAATCTTGGAAATAGTCCGCTTACGATTCTTCTCGAGGCCGAATCTGACTCCTCTTCATGGAGTGTAGAGATCGACGGTCCTTCCGGATCAGTTCTAGTTGTCCTGGAGGCCTTTGATGAGGTAACCTTCGTCCTAGAGGTCACTGTCCCGGTGTCTTCCAACAATGGCGACTCCTCTAGGATAATGGTTAGTGCAACGCCCTTCGATACCGACCAAAGCTGGCCTGATGATTCTACTGCTAGGGCAACGGTTGTAATGACCGTTGGCATCGACTCCCTGATAGAACGTCTAGTGAATGAGTTCACTCATCCAAGACTTTCAACATATGTAGTTGGTATCATCGGCATTATGCTTCTTATTGCCGGCACCCAATCAGCATTGAATCGTCGAAGATGGAAATCTCACATGGCTTATTTGAACGCTATTTCCGATGACTCAGAAGATGACTCAGAGGAAGTTGATGACATACCCGCGCCGGTTGTTTCTCTGGAAGAGGAAGAAGAAGATGAGGAAGATGTCTACGACGATGACGACATTGAACTCGTCTAATAGTTTGAGGCAACGTCCGAACGACGCTCCATTCCTCTTAAGAGCCCTACTTTCCGCCCTAGGTAAGAGGTGAGTAGCGTGGGCTCTATTGTGAATCTTTCAAAAGACACGAAGTCGAACAGAAAACACCGCTCAGCAATTACATTCTCGCTCTTGATGCTACTTTCTTCGTACTCAGCGTTGGAGTTCAGTGCTTGGGAGGCTTTAGCGTCTTCAGATCAGGATGGAGACGGACTATCATACGGTCTCGAATTCTACATCAATACACAACCTCAAGACTGGGACTCAGATAATGACGGACTTCCAGACGGGTGGGAGTGGCAGTATGGACTAAATCCTCTATCTCAGAACGGGGACAACGGATCTACCGGAGATCCAGATGGGGATGCATTTACCAATCTCAATGAGTATCAATATTCTATGCCCTCTGGTTGGGATTTGACATCTACTCCAAACGTGCTAGATAACGGGGTATGGTGGAACGGAACCGTTCCAGTCAGGGATTGGGATGAAGAAAGTGCCATGCAACTCATTCAAGGTCTAAATTCTGATGGTGCAGATGAAGATCCAAGAGGAAATATTTGCTTCAACACATTTGACGATGATAAGGATGGAATGGTGGATAACTTCGACGGAGATGGCGATGGTGATGCCAACTGCTCTAGTGATGATGATGACGGTGATGGTATCGCCGATGAGGACCCAGATGGATGGGACACCGACGGGGATGGAATGCCCGACGGATGGGAAGCCGCTAATGGATTAGATCCGACATCTAACAGTAATATGGATGGTACATTTGGAGATCCGGATGGAGATGGACTGATCAACCTTAAGGAATATGTCAATCCGGCATGGGGGACCAGAAATGGCTCTACGACTCCTCCTACGCAGTATTTCAGACCCGGCCCACTAGCCATGACTGCAACCGAATCGCCTTGTAATCCAGTATTGTCACTGGGCCCAGGGGGATGTCAATTTCTAACTGCCGAGGTAGATGGTATTACATCCACTGACCCGCAATCAAACGATACAGACGGAGACGGTCTAAATGACTCGTATGAGGCATTAATTCTCCTGACAGACCCTACCTCTGTTGATACTGATTCCGATGGCATCGAAGATGGAGTCGAGGTCAATGGCCAGTACGGAGATCCACCACAAGCTAGTGACCCTAGAAACAACAATACAGACGGGGATCAATTCGATGATGGGGAGGAGGATCTCAATGGCAATGGCATAGTGGATATGAATGAAACCGATCCAACTAGGATAGAGGATGCAGGAGACTTTGATGGCGATGGTATTCAGAATTGGGAGGAGAACATGACATGCACACTCTGGAACGTTTTCGACACAGATGGTGGGGGGGTATCTGATGGTGATGAAATTCTACCTTTCCACAACTCTGATCCCTGCTTATCAGAAGAGGAACTTACACTCCAAATAATTGGCTGGGACTCAGTCACATCTTCCTTAACTCTCAACTCGACTTCTCAATTAGATCAATCACCATTAGATTGGAGACAGACAGATGCCCCTATGGCATATTATGTTCTTTCGAATGGGACTCTGTTGGAGTTTCGATATGAAAGCATAGATTCAGACGTACTAAGAAGCGTTAACGTAGACCTGCCGGCCAACACATCCACAGTCCTCTTCACCAACTTCTCGTGGTGTTGGGATGCTACTGTAGGGGCAGTTAATGATCCAATTTGTGACGATGACTACTCCGATTCAGATGGAGACGGACTCGCCGATTGGGAGGAGTACCTGTCAACATGGGGATTCCCCACAAATCCCAATCTTGTGGATACCGATTCGGATGGAGTAGAAGATTTAGATGAAATTCTGAATGGTACTGACCCTCTTGACCCGTGTGAAAACCTACTAGACTCCGATGGTGATGGGTTGAATAATTACTTCGAAAATACAACAGGTTGCATAGTATCCTTTCCTGGCATGGGGGGGAACTTCACTAACGATACTTACTTCACCCTTTGGAATTTGTCAGATACCGATAATGGAGGAGTGACAGATTTCCAGGAATATATTGACGGTACAAATCCTCAAGATAACCCCAATGATGATAGAAATCCTGTCGACACAGACGGAGATGGAATCCCAGATACAATCGAAAACTCAACTGGAACTGACTGGAGAGATCCAGATACTGACGGAGGGGGCATCCCAGACGGACAGGAGTGTACCTCGGACTACTGGGACGGCCTATGTGAAGACTCTCCGAACAATCCATGGGACCCGTCGGACGATATTTCTCCTAATTCCATATACCTCTATGCCACAAATCAATCATCGATACTAAATCCTGAGAATAAAATCTACTGGAGATGGCACACCTATGATCAATACACTGGGATATCATGGGGCGTGAATACCTCTCTTGTAGGCAATACTGAAATGGTACCCGGATTCTCTACAACACAAGGGGTCTCAGACCAGCAATTCTGGGATAACTCGACCCTAATGGGCTGGGAGATTAGTTACAGAGGTGCGGGAGTGGCTGATATCGGAGAGGAGCTTATCCTGCCTCACAATACTGTAAATTTCACAGGCTGGACTGATCCAACAGCAGGGTTGAATTTTTCTAATTTCACAAGGGATATAATTGTAGATGGTTCTTCAATTGATACAATGTTTATCACCACTCCACAAGTAAATATCACTCAGGCGATTAGGGACAACTCTACCGTGTTTACGGGAACTGATTATGCCACTGATCTTCCCCCGTTCTTCACCTCAAGGGGCAATATGAATGAGCTCGTCTCTGGAATAACACAATCTGTAATCAATGACTCCGGAGCTTTATCGGCTTGGGATAAAGTTTCTGCCATAGCTGACTTCATATCAGAAGGTAATGATACCATTACATTTCTGAGAAATAACAATGGAACAAGTGTTCCTTCTGGTTTAGAAGAAGAATCGGATATGGCATATTGGATTCTCAATAATTCATTTGAGGGAAGCTGTGACCAATTCACTTCGCTCTTTGCCGTCATGCTAAGAACTGCAGATATACCTGTTAGGAAGGTAACAGGATTCTCCGGAGGTTATTGGAACGGTGAAGCTTTCGAGGTTTATGGAAAAGACTTTACTTCGTGGGTAGAGGTTCACTTACAAACCAATCAAAATCTTGGAAATGCAGATTTGGGATGGATTCCATTCGAGGCTTGTCCGGCAATGTCACTAGTTGAGGTAACCGACGAGTCTTGGGGCCCACTGTGGTTGGACAGAGACCTATCTGGCCAGTCGATATGGATGAACGGCACTCTAAGGTTCACAGATAATCAGACGTCCGTCGCAGGAGTAGGAGTTGATATGTATCTCGTCGAATCAAATATGACCAATCAAATTCCAGGCTTGGCGGCAGTTTCCCAGCATCTGGTAGGCACGGCTGTAACTGACTCCAATGGCTCATTCAACATCACGGGAATGCCCAATGAAGCAGTTAATCCAGGCAATTCCTCATTGGTCATAATGACTAAGACACTTGATTATGTGGGCACCCAAGGTATTTTCTCGGGATGGAACGTAAACGTTACCGATGATATTACACTATCCTTAAGTGAGCCTCAACCACTCACAGAGCCAAAAATAGGAATAGGTGTCAATACCACCATTACTGGATCAGTTTCTCTTGAGAATGTCCCTTACAACGATATTTCATCAATTGATAGTATGCAGATACTGATGAACTATACTACCTCACAAGATGGCCCAGTTAGTCTGATATCCAGTATCGGACCGGGGGGATATTTCGAGTTCTCAGTGTCTATCAATGAAAGCGAGCAAGAAGGGCTTATTCCGGCCACACTTGATTACACAGGTTGGCATCAGTTCGATCTGAACAATGCATCAGGTCCTGTTTTCCACATCAGGCCGTACTCAGAAACAATCAATCTGAATCTCACTCAGGCTCCAAACCTAACCATTTCACTGGAAGGTCAGGGATTGAACAATACAATACTAGAGATTAATAATAGAATTTATCTCAATGGCACCGCTCTCAGCAAATCTGAGATACCAGAGTCTCTGAATGGGACCCTGACATTACAAATGAGGAGATCTGGGACTAATGCTCCTTTCCAAACCCTCAATTCCTGGTATCTGAACGATAGTGACTGGCTCTCTAATCCTGGACAATTCGCCGTAAATTGGACTTTCCTAGATTCTGATGTCCCTATTCCCGCAGGACTTGTTGAAATTAGGTATCAATATCTGGCCGATCAGCTTTTCGCAAAGGATGAAACCACGGTAGTTGACCAACATGGCATAAAGAGCTACATCGTATTCAATTACACAATGATTCCAGCCGCAAAAGGAACCACATCAGACATTTTAGTCTCTCTGTCCGATCACACTGGAGCAGAAATCACTACCTTCCCAGGCCTCTTCTCCCTTTCGGTCAATGACACCGAAGTTTGGAATATCTCCGACCCAGATGTTCCCAAAATAGTACCCTCTTGGTCTCCATCGCTCTCAACTCCTGCAGGTGACTATCCGTGGGTACTGAGCTACAACGGTTCCACTTGGGTTGGTCCTAACCAAACAACTGACGATGTCAGGATACAAGGTAGGGCTTCACCGATTTTCAATCTTGGTACCGAATGGGTACCAATGGGCAACACTACATGGATCTCAGGATCAGTAATCGATTCCGATCTAAATTCCTCAGTGTTAGGTAACAACACCTCAGTCTCCCTCTTCTTGGATGTCCCATCAAGCCTACCTGCTGGACCAGATGGCAACCCCCTTCCCCCAGATAGGTACACATTGGGATCTGAGTGGTTAGATACTACCACTGGAGAGTACAACATATCATTCTCAATGCCTAGCGGGATTGGCTCTGGAGTTTATCAGGCGATTCTGGTCTTAGACTTCGAAAAGAACTCACCTGGCGGAATACCCTACTTCTTCGATCCTGCTACGGAAAACTCCCTCGATATAGGGATACAGACAATGTTCGATGTCCAATCTGCGAATACTAGTGCAATAGTGGTCGCAGGAGAAAATTTGTCCGCTTCAGCGACAGTTAGGGATCTCGAGAGTAACGAGAGGCTGTCCAACGCCACTGTGGAAATATACTTCGATTGGGGAGGTTCTCTTCAGCAACTAATGAATACCTCTGTCACTGGAAATGATGGTGTTGTTGAATTCCAGTCAACGATCCCAAGCGATGCTCCTCCTGGCTATTATGACGTACTCATATTAGCTCCAGATGACTTAACCGACTCACTTGAAACTCAAGATGCAGGCAGATGGCTTGCCAACGAGAGCTACATGAACCTGACAGTTCAGGTCTTAAGCAACGTCCGGATTGATAACTCCCCTCTCCCCGAAGTAACTGCAGGTCAGTCATTCTTAGTTACAGGTAAAGTTATGGATTCCTTCGACATCAATAGGACAGTTAGTGGACCAGTCTCAATAGAGATTTTCTTCCTAGATGATCCTAATGAGAAGCTAGTAACCGGTTTTGCGACTTCCCCCAATGGGACATTTTCAGTTTCTGTACCGACCGATCCATTGGGAGACGGGGTTTCAAACGGACTCAAGACAGTCGTAGTTAGTGTTGAAAATGGGAGTAGTCCGTTTTACTTAACAGGAACAGGTTCTGATTCGATTCTGGTAAGAGGGGTTGTTCAATTCATTGATCGGATTCCACTGATAAACACAATAGTGGACCGAGGGTCCTCAGTTTCCTTTGGGGCTAAGCTCGCAGAGTCATCCAACAATGACAGAGAAATCGTCGGGATGAACGTATCCGCCAAATTCCATGATACCTGGCTGACATCTGAGATTTCTTCCAATTCTGGTGGTTACGTAAATTTTTCATTCGATGTCCCGCACTCTCATCCTCTGGGGGCGATCTCAGTCATGCTCGTGTTCAATGGATCGAATGGAACTGAGACTCTGCATAATTCGTTCACCTACATCAACACGATTATCGTCAGATCTCCGACCTCAATATCATTTAATCCCATCACCGCTAACCCGACTGCTGGTGATTTCCTGGATGTATCTGGAAATCTTACGTCCAGTAACGGAAGCGGTATTGTTGATAGATCAGGAAATCCACTCTCACCAAGTCTGACCTTCTTAATCGACGATGTTTCTACTGGATTCACTGTTTCTGGGGGAGCTGTGGATCCTGATGGTAGTTGGTCAGCCAGGATTTTCTTGGACATGACATTCCCTAGAGGGGCCCACAATATCTCAGCAACTTACACTCCTACTGTGAACTACTACAGCTCAAGCTCAAGTAATGGAACCTTCGATAGTAGGGGCTTCTCAATGATTTCTATCATTGATCCAACCGATTTGGACCCCGATGCAAGAACCATCAGAGGCGACCCCACAAATCTCAATATTTCTATAATGGACAATGCTGGAGAGAATGTCGCTAATGTGGAGGTCAAGATCCTAGTGGATGGGCTCGAGACTTGGTCAGGATTTACAGATTCAAATGGTCTGATCAACACGAATCTGTCAACCGATCCAAATAGGGATCCAGGGCCGATGACTGTGACGGCAGTTTTTGACGGGATCAATGGAACTACTGGCTTATCAGGAGACCAAACATGGACTAGGATAATCATTCTAGCTCCAACTGTGATAGAGGTGTCAAACATCTCTGGCTCTGCCGTAGCCGGGGAGCGAGTGGTATTCAGTGGCACACTCTTAGATGAGCGCGGATCGCCTTTAGTAGAGGACGGCTCTCCGAAGGGTGGAGTGGTCCATCTTCACATCGATGGAATTGATGTAGGTCCACAGTATATTGACGTTTCAAACTCTACATCTGGGGCATGGCAAATCACATATGATCTTCCACTTGACATGGACTATGGTCAGCATACATTCAGTATTGAGTTCCTAGGTGGTTTTACATGGGTAGATCCGATGGGGCAAGGAGACTCGCTGAATCCAGAGTATTACCTATCTTCAATTACTACCTCTCCATTCAATGTAACGCAAACTTCACAGGTGGTCCTAACTACTCCTCAGGGAGAAATAGATAGAAATGAACTGTTAC
This sequence comes from Euryarchaeota archaeon UBA538, assembly GCA_002499325.1. Classification (GTDB taxonomy): domain Archaea; phylum Thermoplasmatota; class Poseidoniia; order Poseidoniales; family Thalassarchaeaceae; genus MGIIb-O5. The sequence goes on along the minus strand of DALC01000083.1, from coordinate 5,714 downwards.
TGATTGAAGGAATTTTGACCGATGGAGCCGGAAGGCCTCTTCCAAATAGGACCCTCGACGCATACATGAATGGTCAAATGCTGACATCACTTAGTGTAGATGGAAACGGCTCATTCAGTCTATTTTTCCCCGTTCCCTCCGATATGCCTCTGGGACCAAGGGAGGTCATGTTATTATTCCAGGGTGAGGAATTCATTCTTGGCTCAAACTCAACAACAATCTTCACTGTGTTCTCTCCAACAACCCTGACTGTGGAAAATCCAACCCCAGTCGCGGTTGGAGATGTACTGAATCTAAGGGGCGATGTGAGGGATAATCTTCCCGATGGTTGGCTCTCCAACCACTCACTACAGATATTTGTTGATGGCATATTGATAGGGACCACAGTGACCGAAGAAGATGGTAGTTGGCATCTTTCTTGGGTTGTTTCAGAATTCCTTGATGTGGGGGTCCACCCAGTAACTGTAATATCTCCCGACCAAGGCTACTACAGGCAGACCTCAGTCGAAACAAATCTCACAATTGCATATCACACTACTATTACCTTGAATGTCGAGAACAGCGTAGCAACAAGGGGCGGTTCGTGGAACTTCTCTGGAAGGCTATATGATTCTGACACCCCCGGTACCCCGGGATTAGAGAATAGGGAAGTCTCATTCCTTTTGGATGGCATTGAGATACTAGTGGTGACTACTGGGGTTGATGGGACTTTCTCATTCACGCACGAACTGGGATATTCGATATCTCGCGGAGATCACCTAGTTTCGGTCCATTTCTACGGAGAGGAACTATATCTATCCGACTCGACAAATACTACTGTTTTCTCAAGAGCGGATATCAATGTGGAAATACTCCTCATCTCTGATGAGGTAGTCAGAAGTGACGAAACTAGGCCAATCAGGGTCAGAGGTAGAGTACTAGAAATTGGAGGAGACGGAAATACAATGGAAGAGATGGAGATGTCGCTCCTTTGGGAGGGTTCTCTTGAGCCTAATGCAATTATTTCATGGGACCAAGCCACAGGACAGTTCCTCATCACTTCCAATGCAAAGACATACATGCCTCCTGGTAATTCTATCTTCACTATAGATGTAGAACCAGATGCCGAGAGATTCCTTAATGGGGCATCAGTTGAATTCGACTTACAGATTCTAGTTAGTGTCGACTTTGTATTCATTCCTGATGGAATATTTATCGAGAGAGGACAATCTAAGATTTCTGGAAAAATCAACGTAACTGCTTCTGATGATAATCGAGCACCTCCTGTCGAAGGAGTCTCAATTACTGCCAGATTAACCAATGATACGGATACTCTTTTTACTGTCGTTGGGATGACTGATGTGAATGGAATTTTTGACTATCAGTTCGAATCATTCCATGATGACCACTCATTCTGGGATAGGGATTTTTGGGGCGAGTTGAAAATTGAGTTTAGCTCTGACTCGGATATTATTGACCCGGTCAACGCCACTCAACTTGCTCAGTTTAGTGAAGTCAGCATAAACTATCAGGCAGAAGCTTCCGACTCTCTATTGAGGCCCGCAATAATTTCAGTTCTTCTGGTGGCATTTATGATCGGGGTTTCAGCTCTGGTAGTAACCATAAGAAACAGAAAGAAGGCCGCTATTGATGAGTTAGCTGGTGTCTTTAGCTACACTGCAGAACTTCTAGCCGCTGGAGACGAGGTTAGGGAAGCGATATTCAATTGCTATGAAGGACTTTGCAAGATACTAATGAGCAGGGGATTCCTCAGAAGAGATTTCGAAACCGTAAGAGAATTCGAAATGGCAATCAGAAGTGCACTTCCAATAAGCGAACAGGCTTTACTATCTCTGGATAGGATATTCGAAGAAGCGAGGTACTCAAGTCACGTTCTGGGTAACCAACACAGGGAAAGCGCGCAAATGGCTCTCAACTCGGTATTACAAGAAATCGATCAATTAGAAGACGTTCCATCAAGGTCCAAAGGAAAAATAATCGAAGATTAGTAGTTGAAGGTTATCTTCAATCTATCTCCATCCCAGTAGGCCTCATTCAAGGTAGTTCCATTTGGCAGCATGAATGACTCTATCCTGCCTCCAAATTTTTCTGGTGCAACTAACCTGACTAACTGCCCTGATTCAGTAGTCGCCCTTTGAAGAAGCACCTCTTCTCTGACAGTTTTAGATAGAGGAATCTCTAATCCATCCCCCAGAGAATCAGCACCAATTGCGGTTATTCGCTCCTCGAATAATTTGATCGAGTCATAGCCGCCCAATGAGTCATTTCCTGGAATCAATACTTTTTTTGTGGATCTTTCATGATTATCAATCACTTCTGTCATATGAGGAATATCTGAAAAGAATTTTCGGTGTGATGTCGAGGCATCAGAGTCCAAGCCATTGTGTGATCCTGTAAGCGCGGGCATTGGAGGATCGGTACTTTTCTCTTCCCCTATCGAAACCCTGACCCATTCCATGAAGGGTGGAAGAGAAGGTCTGACATGAACCCATTGCTCACTAGATCTCGAAGAATGCCTTTACTCTCTCTGCAGTTCTGGAGGGACTTGAGGTTTGGATCTTCATCATTGAAGGCATACAATCACTCACCCTGCGTTCCAATATTCGACTCTCTAGTAATACAATTATTGCTCTATCTTCCTTCTTCCTTATCGGTCTTCCAAGGGCTTGAAGAACACTATTGACGGCAGGTTGGAGGCTGGCATACTTCCAAGCTCTATTTCTGTCAAATTTCTTAGTAAAGTAATCTATCAAAGAATCCTGTTTGGAACTAGGAGGAGGAAGTGGAAGGCCTATGCAAACTAATGAATCAAGGACATTATCAGAATAGTCGACACCCTCAGAAAGCTTACCATTTAGAACTCCAAAGATTACGGCTCCTCCCATTTGTTTCTGTTCATAGAGTCTTGAAACCATAGATTCAACTCTTCCCTTACTCATTCTTTGCTCTTCCTTCAGAATTACTCTACCCCCATTCCATCCTAAATTTATGAAATCTGAATGTATTCTTTCCAACATAGTGTAGCTGGGCGCGAAGATGGCTACATTTCCGTCTGTGTTCTCAATAACTGCTCTGACATGTTGCCCTATAAGGGGGATACTTCTTTCACGCTCTGTGAATTTACTAGTTACATCACTCGCGATCAGAACTGGCCTATTCTCAACTGGGAAGTCCGATGAATATACCTTGCAAACAGTCCTGTTGGCCGGTATGCCTAGTATCTCTGAATACATCATAGGAGGGAAGAGAGTGCCAGACATAAGAATCGATCCACGGCAACTCTCGAACACAGATTTCCCCACTACACTTGGGTCAAGAAGATGGCAAGTAATACGCGGGCTATCAAGAAGTTCATCAAATACCAGGGACAAAGCGGAACTGTTTCTGAACCTTATACAAATTTCTAGCATTTCAGCTATTCTGGTACAATCATTCTGCTCCTCGTCTTCTGAATCTTCTTCCTCGTCTATTGTCACAGAGAATAAACGCCTTATCATCAACAAAATTCTGGATATGTCGTCCCCCTCGTCCTCCTCCAGAACCCCTTCAGTAGCTTTGGAAAATACATCTAGGAAATCTTGAGTAGGGACTCTCATATCATCCCCCTTCGTCATTTCATTCTCCTTCTTCCTTTCTTTCAACCAATTCATCATAGGGATCTGAAGGGACTTAACCTGCATCTCTAGATTCCTTACATCTCTAAGCTGTCCGGATTCAGGCAAGTCGAGATTTGAATTAGCCTTCTCTAAATTTCCCTTGTATTCCGCTATATTATCCAAAGCCCTATTGAAGACATCATCTGTTACTCTTCTCTCCAATCCACTCCTAATCCTGTCAGGTAGGTTGTGTGCTTCATCTACAATTAGAATAGAGTTTTCCAACTCAATACCCATCGCAGGCAGGGAAGCCTCCCTAACCCTCTCCACGAAAACATGATTGTAGTCGCATACAAGAATGTCTGCGTGCCCTGCCGCCATTCTGGCTGTAGCCCAAGAACAGACTTTTCTGGATTTGCCATATTTTACACTCCAATCAACATGTCGAGGCTCTTCTAGTAACTTCTTTCTCAGGTCTGAGCGTCTAGCTTTACGAGTTTCTTCAACTACGTCCCCTTCACAACTACATTTTCCAGTAGAACGATCTACATATTCGCACATCCCTTCTCTGCCAATAATATCTATCAAAGTTATTTTTGGAATGCCTTCTGGTATCCTAGAGTTAATCTGACGAACAGTATCGACTACGATTCTATGTTGAGACTGCCTCCCAGTCATGAAAATTATCTTCGGTTTTTCAGTCGCCAGATTATTATCAAATGAGGCTTGGAGGGCTGAAGCCAGCGCTGCCGCTGTTTTTCCAATTCCAGTCGGGGCGGCCGCTAGGAGGAATCCTCCCTCAGAAAGAGTATCAATTCCATCTGAAATCATCTCGTACTGGGATTTCCTAGCTACTTCATGAGCGAAAAATATGCCAGATTTACCCACGGCACCCTCACTCATAGCTTTACCGTGAAAAGGACGGCCAAGAAGATTGGGTAGACATTAATCCCTAGAAACTGTTTCCCAGAGCTTTCATGGCCCTGTCCCTGAGTCCCCTTAGACCGTTATATTTGGGTGCGAGGGAGCCATCAGGCCCCCCCGCGGTGGTTCCGTGCATCCCGTCCTCACACATTTCCCTCGCCTCATATAGCGTTTGAATCATCATTGCTTCTTTCTCTAAGTTCATTCATTCTAGAATAAATTAAATCTGTAACTTTTGTATCTTCAAGTGTAACATTCCTGATATGTTCCCTGGCGGCCTGCCTCAAAACCGAGTCAGGTTTTTCACCATGCAACTTGCAGAAATCCTCCATCCTAGAACTTAGATCTGGTCCTAGGTTAACTTCCACCTTGTCGCCACTAATGAGATGCTCATCAGAGAGGTATTTTCTAATCGCAGTTCGAATAACATCAGATCGATTTCTCATTCCATCCAATCCAACCAATTGATCTAGCTCCAGAAGATGATCTTCAGGTATTCTCATCGAAATCATTGGGCTATGACCGGACATACTGGCTACCTTCTTGTCCGTCGAAAGGGGAGGGGGGTATTAATTGTATCTCATATGAAATACAAATGAAATGCAATTAATTGTATTATCTCTCAGCAGTTCCATTAATGGGGGGCACACTCTCGCGTATACCGGGCTTGCAATGAAAACAATCAATGACGCCATCCATGGACAGTTTAGGATTGACGGAGTCAGAGAGGAGCTTCTCAAAACCCCCGAGATGAATAAGCTAAGCCATATCAAACAACTAGGACTGGCACATTTGGTATTCCCAGGAGCGCACCATACCCGTTTTGAGCACTCCCTCGGAGTATCACATGTTTCTAGTATGATGGCAGAGTCTCTCGGACTCGATAGTTATGAGACTGATACAGTCAGCGTTGCGGCCCTATTGCATGATGTAGGTCATGGGCCATATTCTCATACTTTGGAGCATATCTTGCACGAGAGAGGAGGTTTAGACCACATGTCAATTACAGAGGGAATAATTGTTGGCGATTATGATGTATTGAGGGATGGCGAAGACTCTTCAATTCAGAACAGAATAAGCGTTCCCGAGATTCTTGAGAATCACGGCATAGATCCTAAGGAGGTTGCTGGTCTAATCAGAGGCCCAGATGCCAAGGGCTCAGAGAGAAACCTCCTTTCTTGGTCTGAAGGGAAA
>DALC01000094.1:2381-3127 GCA_002499325.1 Euryarchaeota archaeon UBA538 | reverse complement strand
GAGCTATTCGAGTGGAAGGTCTTCTTCGACTACCCATGGGATAGTCAGAGCCCGACTCTTGAAGGACATGAGTTCCAGATTCCAGCTTCTGCTACAGATGAGTGGACTTACACATTCAGAAATCTCACCAGCAACCCAGACGGGACCTTGGAAAATGAGATACGTGTGGAGCTAATTGTCTATGACAAAGCAGGTAAGCAGAGCGAGAAGCATAGAATGTACTTCATTGTAGTAGGTGAGGACTTCGGTGACGAGCCACCACTGGTTCAGTTCACTGCTCCTAGGCCGACCGATTCTCAGAGAGAAGACTTGGTAGTCGTTACTGGTAATTTGATTTCCGGCGCCGAGAATGGAGATGTGAAGATCGAAGTAGCATTGGACCCAGCAGTCCTAGACTACTCAACATCCCAGAAGATTACTCAGAAGCAAATCGGAAAGTTCAACTTATCAGAAATGAATAGTGACGGAGATACATTCTCTCTCACACTAGACATTTCAGATGTCTATCAGGTTGAGACTGGGGTAGCCTCTACCATATACATCCGTATCACCGAAGGAGACGGCTCTAGATATGTCATATCAGAGACTATCGATATCAGCTTGGTCCCTCGTGGAGGGGATTCCGGAGGAGGGAGCTCAGCCGATGTGGACCTCAGTACGACAATTATGGCTGGCATTGGGGCAGCCATACTTCTCATATTAGTTGTCGTGGCAACTTTAGTTGTGCGTGGTCGCTCTAGGGGCGC
>DALC01000094.1:1889-2027 GCA_002499325.1 Euryarchaeota archaeon UBA538 | reverse complement strand
GAACAGTTCGGTGGAGTTGAGACCATGGATCCTGTTGAAGCATACGTTCAGCAAATGGTGGCTTCAGGATACGATGAGCAACAAGCTCGGGCATACGCAGAACAATATTATGCGAGCTATTACGAACAGCAACGACAA
>DALC01000094.1:0-1677 GCA_002499325.1 Euryarchaeota archaeon UBA538 | reverse complement strand
AAGGAAACTGCGGTGCTCATAGAGACTCTTGTGGCTGCAGGAGCAGAGGTTTCCTGGTCAGGCTGTAACCCACTTTCGACTCAAGACGAAGTCGCGGCTTGGCTAGCCTCCGAGGGTTACTCAATCNNAGCTATTACGAACAGCAACGACAAGGCGGCGCCTGACGATAGGTGGATCTAATGGACTCGACCGATAGATACACAGTCGCAGACTTAGGACTGTCTGAAGCTGGCAGGCTGAAGGTTGAATGGGCACGGAGCAGGATGCCAGCACTGGCCTCTCTGAGGGCAAAGGCGGAGATTGAAAAGCCACTTGAGGGACAGAGGATAGCCGGGTGCCTTCACGTGACCAAGGAAACCGCGGTGCTCATCGAGACTCTCGTGGCTGCGGGAGCAGAGGTTTCTTGGTCAGGATGTAATCCACTTTCTACCCAAGACGAAGTCGCGGCATGGCTAGCATCAGAGGGCTACTCAATCCACGCTTGGTACGGACAGGATAATTCTGGATTCTACAAATGTATAGACAGGACATTGGAGTTCGAGCCGACACTCACATTGGATGACGGTGCTGACTTGATTTACAGAGTCCATTCTCAATTCACAGATCTCGCAGAGGGGATAATTGGAGGGACAGAGGAAACTACCACTGGAGTGCATCGTCTGAGGGCCATGGCTGATGCCGGCGAGCTACTATATCCAGTAATAGCAGTCAATGATGCAGAGACAAAGTGGGATTTTGATAATGTCCATGGTACTGGCCAGTCTACAATTGATGGAATTCTAAGAGCAACTAGTGTACTTTTGGCAGGTAAGAACTTTGTAATCGCTGGCTACGGTCACTGTGGAAAGGGATTGGCTATGAGAGCCAGGGGCATGGGAGCGAATGTAATCATTACAGAGATCGATCCGATTCCAGCGCTAAAAGCCCTGATGGATGGATTCAGAGTAATGAAGATGGATGAGGCAGCTTCTCTGGGTGATTTATTCTGTACAGCCACTGGCATGAAGGACGTCATAGTAGGAAGACACTATGACTCGATGAAGGACGGGGCGATCATATGCAACACCGGTCACTACGACTGTGAGATTAGTATCTCTGACTTGGAAGAGAGAGCTGATGAGATATTCACCATCAGGGATAATAATGAGGCATTTGTCCTGTCGGATGGCAGGAGGATTCACCTTCTCGCTAGAGGTAGGCTGGTAAATCTTGCAGCGGCGGAGGGCCATCCCAGTGAGGTGATGGACATGTCATTCGCAAACCAGTTTATGGCCCTCTGCAGGCTAGCACGTGAGGGAACTGACTACCACAACACAGTATACGATATCCACCCAGATCAGGATAGGCAGCTAGCGGAGCTGAAACTTTCTTCCTCGGGAATCACAATCGATGAGCTGACTGAAGATCAGAAAGCGTATGTCCTCGACTTCTCGGCCGGTACCTAGGTTGCCACTAAGGGATACTGAGCTCCCATTTTTTGGATATCTTCTCTCCAGACTCAACTATTAGGTGAATCCTTTCCTTTATTGCCGGCATCTTATTCTTCATCAACGAAGAGTAAAGCGGGCTCCCTCTGATGCTCTCTGGTATGCATACCTGTCCAGTAGTTGTCTCGTAGTCTATCGCCCTCTCCAGATCTAGGGCATGCCTGTTAATTGACTGTAGTAGATTCATACT
>DALC01000057.1:4016-9051 GCA_002499325.1 Euryarchaeota archaeon UBA538 | reverse complement strand
GAAGGATCCCTGTTCCCCCCTGAACCAGGGGAGTTTGTCGTCGGCTACCTTTCCAGTTCTGGAATGGAGAGGCTTGCGGGCTTGCCACAGGGATCTGCAAATACCATAGTTCTGGACATATCGGGAACTCCATCCTTCGACCTTTCTGACACTGAGTCTTATGAGGGCGAGGAGTTGGACGGAGTAAAGGAGGCCATCGCCAGTTCTATGGATGAAAATGGCATGGACGGACGAATAAGAGATAGAGGACAGGTCGAGTCTGTAGAGCTCATGAGATTGGATCTAGAGGGCTCCAAGACAATGGCCGCCCCGTTTACTGTCCTAATCCAACTGATTGCTGCCATTACAATAGCTCTCAGCTTACAGAGGCTGGTCCAGAGCCAGACTCGCGAGATAGCCATCCTCAGGACCCTTGGATTGCCCAGGAAATCGATAATGTCGGGGTATCTCATCGCTCCTCTGGTAATCGGGGGATTTGGCTGTCTAATTGGATCTTTAGCCGGTCCATATGGTATGAACGGAATGCTCGATTTCTATGAGGGAATAGTGGGGATTCCAATAATTGAGAGAGAAATACCCAGTGAAATATACCTCTCAACTACGGGTATCACCATGTCAATAGTTTTCATTTCTGGTGTCTACCCTGCGTGGAAGGCGACTAGAATAGATCCTCTAGAGGCTCTTGGTGGGAGCTCTGAGATCAGAGTTGGATCAAACTATCTGCAGACACTAACCAGCTGGATGCCCACCCTATTGGGACTATCAGTTCGTTCGAGCCTCAGAAAGCCAGCGAGACTTGGGATGACGTTCCTTGCTGTAGGAATCTCTCTGATGCTGGCAGGTTCGATTCAGATGATGACTGTCGCATTGAATGATACTATAGTAGGGGGTTTGAGGGAAGGTCAAACTTGGGATGCACAGGTTTTCGTTCAGCCCGACGGGGAGTCCGAAGTAGTAGAGTGGGCCATCGACAGAGGCGCCTCATACGAGATAGTTATCGAGGCCCCTGTCGGAACCCTAATTGACTCTTCAGAACTACAGAGAAGCTTCGTTTTAGTGGGACTGGGGGGCTATGGAGATGGTGAATCAATGAGGCAGACGGAAATCATTGACGGTTCAGAACCAGCTCCAAACACTGCCATAATAGAGGTCATGATGGATGAGGGGTCATTACAAATGACCGGATGGAAAGTGGGGGACAGACAATCGGTATCAATATCTGGTAACGAATTAGAAGTAGACATTGTAGGATCTGTGAGAGGGGAGATTTCTAGAACTATGTTCTTCCATCAGACAGACTTGGCAGGGGTAATTGGATTCAACGCTACAGCAGTCTACCTGGAGTTCCCAGAGGGGGTTTCCGTTGATGAGGAGCTTGGGATATTATCCAGTGGAATTCAAGAGAGGGAATCACTCCTTAGGGGCATAGAATCTCTACTTGATCAACAAACTCAAGTTCTGGGTACTATAATGGTATTGGGATTCATATTCACTCTGGCTGTCATGTTCAATACAATGGTCATGAATCTCGCTGAGAGGGATTTCGAATTGGCTACTTTGAGGGTATTAGGGGCATCTACTGGAAGTCTTTCAGTAATGCTTCTATTCGAAAGTACCATTATTGGTTTGATAGGAGGGCTACTTGGTGTGATATTCGCCTTTGGTGGCGCTTTAGGTCTGGCGGCCGAATTCTCAACATGGCAATTCTACTTCCCAGTGGTCCTGGTCCCTAACGTTGCTATCCAGCTTATCTTAGTGGTATTGCTGATTTCTGTAGCAATGGTACCCGTTGGAATTCTCAGAATAAGGAATATGAACCTAGTCGAGAAAGTCAAAGACCTGTCTCAATGAGGAAAGGATATGAGAGTAGTTACGTGGAACCTGAATGGCATCAGAGCGGCCTACAGAAAAGGCCTGTATGATTTCATAGATAGGATTGATGCGGATGTAATGCTATTCCAAGAGGTAAGGGCCCTCCCTGAACAAATGCCCAAGGATTGGTCGGAGCCGGAGGGATACGATGTCATTTGGCACCCTGCGCATAGAAAGGGATACTCGGGAGTGATGGCATGCTCTAGGGTCGGAATGGAGGAGATTGGCAGGGGAATTGATACCGACCTGGATGAAAGCAGGGATCCAGAGGGTAGAGTTTTGCATACCATGCACAAGGGGATGCATTGCGTTAACATATATCTCCCCAATGGTTCAGCAAATCCAGAAAGACAGGCTTACAAAGATCAATGGATAGAGGATTTGATGGAGTGGGCTGAGAAGTTCGTAGGCTCAGAAGAACCGGCTTTGCTATGCGGGGACCTCAATATTGCACATACCGAGGATGATATATGGGATCCGAAGGGGAATAAAAGGTCATCAGGATTTTTGGAACATGAGAGGGATTGGTTCACGAGGCTCCTGAATAGGGGCTGGCATGATTTGTTGAGGGTTCACATAGGCCCTCAGAAAGGGCCGTATACATGGTGGTCAAACTTCAGGAGAGCCAGAGAGAGAGATAGGGGCTGGAGGATAGACTACGTCTTGGCAAACGACTCTGCTAGAGACTTAATGAAATCTGCAGAGGTAATGAGGGAAGGAGGGCTGGTCGTTTCTGATCATGCCCCAGTAATCGTAGATTTTGATATTTAGAGGCCTAACAAGGTAATTTTTCCGCCTCACGGCATTAACCCACCATTCAAGTGATGGAGCTTGGACGAACATACATGGCAGATGACCTAGATGAGAGGCTATCCCGCCTTCTTCCGGGGGGAAAGGGCCTCTGGATACCTATGGACCACGGTATTTCTGGATATCCAGAGAAAGGCCTTGAGAACATGGATGTGCTAGTTGAATCATGTATTTCGGCGGGCGCAGATGCAATCGTTCTTCAGAAGGGCGTCCTTACTCATCAAGTACAGAGGACACAATGGAAAAATTTCGTAATGCACACCTCGGTCTCTACCGTCCATGGTGGAGAAAGGTCGGGTACGAAAGTACTCGTGGGAAATGCCAGAGAGGCTCTGAAGAGAGGAGCAAATGCTCTTTCATGCCAGATTAATCTGGGTGACGATATGGAATACAAAATGATAGAATCAGCCGGATCTCTGACTTCTTCAGCATTTGAACATAATATTCCCGTTTTAGGAATGGTATACCCAAGAGGCCCAAATATGAGTCCCAGTGAAGACGATCCAACTAACGGCATTGCCCATGCTGCTAGAGTCGCGTGGGAGCTGGGGTGCCATGTCGCTAAGGTCCCATGGACCGGCAGTGCGGAAACTTTCTCTGAAGTCTGCTCGGGAGTTCCAATTCCGGTTTTGATAGCAGGAGGGCCTCAAGGAATGCCTTTCTATCAGACACTTGAGATGGTAGAAGAAGCTCTATCTGCCGGTGGAGCAGGGGTCTGCATGGGAAGGCAAATATTCTCAGCAACCGATTCAGTCGCCAGGATTAATGCCCTCAGAGCAGTAATCCACGAGGGAGTCAGTGCGGATGAGGCCGCCTCCTATCTGAGGTGATTTGATGGAAATCTGGATTGACGCCGAGAAATATGGAAACCATTCTAATATTTCTCGATACAAAGTTTGGGAAGGCCAGGATCCAGAGGTTGCATCGGTGGCACTTGATGATTTCAGAGGCCAGGAAGAGGCTATCTCCCTTATTGGAATGGTCCCATGGGTGATGCTAAGGTGCTCAGATTGGAAGATGATACCCTTGGAGAATATAGTCGCGGCCGCTTCCAATAGCGGCACTAGGATTGCCGTATCGATATCCGAGGAAATAGACGTCCAAGGGGTGGCCTTTGCCTTAGAGCACGGTGTAGATGCAATTGTCATCCCGCCTGAAGAAATGGCCCCTTCCTTGTGGTTATCCGCAAAAATGGTTGCTGAGGAGAAAATTTCAGTCAAGAGTAAGGAGAATATATCGGATATATCCTTTGCCAGAGTCTCATCAGTCACCACAGCGGGCCTGGGTGAGAGGGTATGTGTGGATCTCACTGAGAGACTATCGGATGGAGAGGGAATTTTCGTTGGTTCCTCCTCATCGTGCCTTTGTCTGGTTCATGGAGAGACGGTCCCTTCACAATACGTACCATCTAGACCATTCAGGATAAACGCAGGAGCGGTTCACTCCTACGTAATGATGGCTAATGGCACAACAAAATATCTGTCCGAGCTATCCTCCGGAGATCAGGTTGCAGTATACTCAGGAGATGGTCTGGCCAAAATAGCTACAATTGGTAGATTGAAGATTGAGAGAAGACCCCTACTGAAAGTCACAATGAGCTCAGAAAATTTTACCGGTAATGTTATTCTCCAGCAGGCAGAGACTGTACGTTTAGTGACATCCTCTGGAACCGCTATCTCAGTGACCGAGATAAGTTCAGGAGATGAGATAACTGTTCTTAATGAGGAGGGAATGCGCCATATTGGCATATCTGTCCAGGGGGAGGTCACTGAGAAATGACAATTCTCGCATCAGGCACTGCTAATGGAGCAGTTTCAATTCTACATGCTATGGGAACTGGAAAGGGATGTTCTATTCCAGTTAAACTCCAGACACTCGTTAATATTCACGATGAGCCCAAAACAGTTCTAGGGGATGAACATGACTTGTTGTCACATGTTTCTTCGATATGGAGAAAAAATGGATTTCCCCTGCCTTCGGTATTTGGTTGGGAGATCGTCAGTGATGTCCCGATAGGCCAGGGTATGAAATCGAGCTCAGCACTGGCATGCGCGGCTATTAGGGCTCTTGACAAAGCATCATGGACTGGTCTTTCTGATTCTGAGATAGTCGACTTGGCGGTCGAGGCACAGACAATATCTGGTTGTTCAATCACTGGAAGTATGGATGATACCTGGGCGGCAATGTCTCCTGGATGGAAGGTAGTGGATCCATCAGTGCCTTCCGCCGAGTCAATACTATTCGAAGGAGAATTGGAAACCGGACTTACAGTCATGATTGGCCTAAGGGGACGGAGAAAATTTATTCCCGAGAAGGAGGCATTCTCTAGAAACTCACAGATTTTTGACAGAGC
>DALC01000057.1:0-3625 GCA_002499325.1 Euryarchaeota archaeon UBA538 | reverse complement strand
CATCTACGGACGATTTCGAGGCATTAAGAATCTCTAATTTGATGATTGCTTCAGGAGCACTAGCTGCTGGAATAAGTGGTTCTGGACCAGCAATAACGATAGTATGCTATGAGCAGGATAAGGAATTTCTGGAGTCCCAATTGAAGCAGTTTTGTGAACAGGTATTAATCACAGAATTCACTACATGTGACAGATTGAGGGATGAGGTATAATCATGGGCATGCAATTGGGAGATAATCTCAAAGTGACTCTTTTCGGAGAAAGTCACGGAAAATGTGTAGGGGCGCTAGTGGAAGGAGTTCCAGCAGGAACCCCATTGGATAAGGAAATATTACTGCGTGATTTATTGAGAAGAAAACCTGGAAGAAAGGGCCTCTCCCAGAGATCCGAACCTGATGACTGTGAGATACTGTCCGGAGTTTACGAGGGGAAGGCAACCGGATGGCCGATCCTGATGTTGACGATGAACTCTGATGCAAAATCCAGAGACTACTCTTTCTTACCAGATCATCCGAGGCCAGGACACGCAGATTTAGTAGAGTCGGTAAGATCAGATGGAACGGCCGATTTGAGAGGAGGAGGGTCACAGTCGGCTAGGCTAACATTCGGCCTAGTTGCTGCTGGTAGTCAAGCAAGGACACTTCTCGATAAAGTGGGCTGGTCATGCTTTGCCCATCTTCACAGTGTAGGGGAGGTAAAATCCAGACCACTTTTTGACTTAGATAGAAAAACCCCTCTGGACCCTTCCTCTGATTCGGGCAGACTAAACTGTAGGGATGCCGAAGCGGCTAAATCAATGTCGCATGAGATAGAATTAGTTAGGAAAGATAGAGATACCATAGGATCTGTTGTTGAGCTATTGATTGAAGGACTCCCCATCGGTGTCGGAGAGCCTTGGTTCGATGGGATAGAACCCTCCTTGGCAAGGGCACTTATGGCTATTCCAGGAGCTAGAGCAATAGAGTTCTCCCACGGTACGAGATCTTCTACTATGAGAGGCAGTGAGCACAATGATGCATGGGAGCCAGGTCCGGACGGACCTATCCTAGAAGGATCATCCGAAGCAGTTGCAGACGGCTCATTGGGAGGGCGCTCTACCGGTTCTCCAATTTGCGTCAAGATCCATTTCAAACCACCCAGCAGCCTCCCTCGTAAGCAGTTCACCCTTCATCTTCCAACAAATGAGAAGATGCCTCTGGAGGTGGGAGGCAGGCATGATCCAGTCTTGGGGCCAAGGGCGGCGCCGGTCGTCGAAGCAGTAGCTATTCTAGTAATGGCAGACTTAGGTATAGCTGGAGGGTATATCAGCAACTAGGCTCCTCTCTCCCTCATTTGCTGTATCCGCAAGGGAAGATTAACTCCAAACATTATTGCAATAATCAAGAAAACTATCGCAGTCCCTAATGCTACCCCATATACACTTGTCAGCTCCACAGATTCACGTAACCTTGAGGAAGCAACATCTGAGCTACCATCGAAAATATCCACGATTGCAGGAATGATTAGATTGATTAGAAGGGTCATTAAGGCCACTACTCCAGCTATTAGTGGGGCTATGGCCAGAGATGTATGGTATTTCCTGGTGATTTTCTTAACTCCCATAACGTAAACTTCGTTCATCCTAATTGAAGTATCTAGCATCGAGAATCTTATGACTCCACTCGATAGCTCTATGTACATAACTAGGAAAACTGCGTACAGAATAAGAATAAATTTCTGAGCAATTTCCCCCTCTGGGAGAAAATCGAATCTGAAATCAACCGTACTGCCGGCAAACCTGACTGTCACCAATATTAGTGAAACGTATGATACCAGCATAGCCCTTTTGTCTCTTTGGAATGTCCCATAAATTCCTCCAATCAGGCCAATTATAATTAGAGATAGATGGAAAAGTCCACCCAGGGAACCGAGTCCCAAGATATTCGATACTGCGAACCACGCAGTTCCAGAAACCGGTGTAATCGCAAGTGTCAGGAAGCACAGAATGGTCAGTGAGGAAGCCGCACCGATCTGAAGTGAAGAGACCATTCTGTCTGCAGGCAGGAACTTCTGCTTGGCTACAACAGGACCCCCAAAGAATGACTCAATGAAACTAGGGACGTGGATCTCTGGGATAGCATCCTTCGGTATCTCAGTGCTCGACTTCAGTCTACCCGCAGCTTTCTTTCTACTAGGGGCAGATGACCTGATGGTCTTCCCTTCGTACAGGTGTGAAGTGTCCCCTCCCCCATCAATTCTGACTTCCTTAGCCATAACAACCCCTCAGAAACCCCTCGCACCTGCAAGGGCAGTATTGAGCATCATATCAGGCTCCCAATCCATAACAAAAGCCCCCAGCCCCCTTAGCTCACTCATCAAAATATCTCTTTCAGTCTTCAGAACTTCATATCCAGTTCTATCCAATCTCTTAGCATCGAATTCGAACTCAAGGCTACTTGGTGAAAGCACTGTTACATCGAAGTTCCTAGCCCTTAGATCTCTCACTGCATCTACGATAGTCGGATCGTCTTCTAGTGGGCTAAGGATGATAATTGGACTTCCCCTATTGATATGAGGCATGATTCTGTTGGTTACCACCTTGAGAGGCGTATTTCCCTTGGCAATCGCTCCGGCTAGTTTAGTTAGAAGTACATACAGTTGCTTCTTCCCCGTGTCCCTGTCCACAGAAACTATCTCATCACTGTAAACAACCAATCCTACCGAATCCCTCCTGGATAAGAAGTACTGCGATAGGCTGGCGGCTGCTCGGGTACTGTAAACTAGTGAATTCCTACTAACAGGACCAGTCTCGCTAACGGACCTGCTATCTATGATTAGGATGATGTCGCTGACGGCATCCCTTTCGTATTCGTTGACCATCATTTTGCCCCCACTCCTAGCTGTCGCCGCCCAGTTGACCTTCTTCATTGGGTCTCCTGGAATGTACTCTCTGAGATTATAGAAATTAGATCCCTCTCCTGGATTCCTGATATTCACTGCGCCAGTGAATATCTTTGGGACCCTGCTCTTGATGAGGGCGTCTTTGATATCTTCCATTTTGGGGAATACGAGGAAATCATCATACAGATTTACTTCCCTCTCGTTGTGGAAAAGACCGAACGCATCTTGAATTCTAATGCAAACCGGGCCTATGGTGTAGAATCCTCTGAGAGGCGTCTCGATAGTGTACCTAATTGTGGTCTCTCTCTGCGGGCCCAGTTCCATTAGGACATAGTTCGCCCCCTTCTTCACTCTCATGACCTCGGGAACTCTATCGCGAACTTCTACAATCTTGGCTAGATTGGACTTATTCTGAAGTCGGAGGGTGACCTCGATCTCGCCATCCTCAAAAATTCTTGAAGAAGAAATCTTTCTGAGAGCTACGATACTATTCAGCTGGACTCCATCATTCCTGTTTTCATCCCCTATTCTCCTGCCTGAAGAAGAGACATCAGCATGGTTCGACATGAATGCCGCCCAAGTTAGGAACGATAGCAGGACAACCGCAACCGTAACCAATTGCTGGTTACGGAGTACCAATCCCAGGAGATATAGTGCAATAGCCAGAGACGCGAACATCGCCGACTTCCTGCTCCACGCCATCACTAATCTCCTCGCTTGTCTAATCAGGGCTTCAGACCGTAGG
>DALC01000111.1:18331-27097 GCA_002499325.1 Euryarchaeota archaeon UBA538 | reverse complement strand
TGCCAGATGGTGGCCATCCCCGGGAAGACCACCTTAGCTTCGACTTCGCTGAAACCCTGCTCCCTAATCATCCTGACATAATCCTTGGTAGTTCCAAAACTAACGTAGGTTTTCGTGAGCCACTTCCAGGGGTGAGTCTCAGACCTGTACAGCATTCTGGCATAGAGGCTCACATAAGTCCTCATCCACAGCCACCCTAGGAAGCCATGTAACCGATTTATTTTTGCTGGATCAACTATTACAAACACGCCTCCTGGCTTGAGGACCCTAAGTGCCTCAGAAATCCCTGCTCTTTTATCATACCAGTCTCTGAATGAGAACAAGGTACAAACCGCATCAAATGTAGAGTCCTCAAATGGCAAATCCTCTGCTTTTCCATGGACAAATGTAGCTGGAGAATCACCCCTTCCAGTACGTGCTGAATTAACCCTTTCCTCCGCGACTCTGAGCATCTCTGGAATTGGATCAAGGCATACTAAATCGTATCCCAATACATCCTCTGCGAAGCTACCAGGGCCGCATCCGATCTCAAGAATCCGTCCTTCTTTGGGGAGCCTATTCCTGACCATTCTCCTCCATCTAGAGACTTGTCCAAAAGTAGCCACTCTGTTCACTCTATCGTATACCGGAATGGTAGCCTCAAGATTTCTCTGGAGCTCCTCCCAGTCTTCCCTGCCGATGGTCTCAGTGTCCACGAGACTCTCGCCTGTATGCCATATATTTGGATAGTTCCCGCCCAAGACCTCTCGTTCTCAATTGTAATTGTGTGGAACTCTCTAGGTTATCATCATAAACTCGGCATAGGTCGCGGACACCGAAGGTGTACAAAATGGGCCGAGAAACAGTCCTCAAGGCAATCAGGAATGCTGAGAACAAGGCAAGGGAAATAATATCCGATGCGGAGTCCGAGGCTTCCGATATCATAACGAAGGCCAGACTATCAGCAACAGAGATAATCCAATCAGGCAGATCAGATTCAGAGTCAAGTAGCCAGGGAATGATTTCCGAGGCAAGGGGCGTTGCAGAAAAGGAAGCCAAGAAAGTCTCCAAAGACGGGGACTCGTCAATCGATTCCATTCACAAGGGGAGCGACGGAAACAGAGAAAAGGCTGTTCAGATAGTGCTGGACTCATTCAGGGCAAATTAATTTCCGGAGAGTGCTTCGAATGTCACAGGTTAACACCCAGCAAATGGGGAGGTTTGTAGCCGCGGGCACCAAAGATAACCTCAGTGGCGCAATAGGGGCCCTGGCTAAACTCAACGCTCTGCATATCTTAGACTACGATGGTAGCGAAGACGGATTCTCACTAGGCACTCCAGAGCCAAGCTCCGAGGAGATTGGTAGGGCACTGGTCAAGGCTAGGTCAGCAGCCTCAATTATCGATTTCAGCGGTCCAGAAAGCGCAGTACCCACAGGCCCAGTCAGAGATAGCCTGTCCAAAGAACTCCCGAACAAGATTGACGAGTTATTGCAGGCCCAATCCAGGATCGATGAACTCGATAATGAGATTTCATCGATGAGCGAGGAGGAAGGCTCACTCGAGATGGTTGCGTCGTTAGGATTGGACATAGAGCTTCTGAGTGGTTATGATTCTCTAGCATCCTTCGTCGGAACAGTCACGGACACTCCTCAATTTTCTAATCTCGAAGAACCGCCGATGGTTTTCAATTCAAAAAGCGGCAAAAACAATTTAGTCGCCGTCTTCACTAGAAATGATAGCTCTGCGGAAGTCTCCAAAGCTCTGGAATCAGCAGGCTTTGAAACAATTCCCCTCCCCTCGGGAAAGGGGTCGCCTAACGAGCGTCTATCAGAGGCCATGAAGCTGAAGAATGACTTGGTAAATGAGAGGGAATCCCTGTCTGAACAGGTCCAAGAGTGGGTCAGTGAAAACGGGGAAGCACTCGCTTGCGGTCTAGAAGTTCTTGAGAGGGACCATGACGTGCTGACTGCGCCCACTAGGGTCGCGGTATCTGATCACGCCTTCGTCATAGATGGCTGGCTGGTAATGAACAGGGCAGAAGAAGTCATGGATGCTCTCAAGCCATTCTGCCTTCACACAGAAGCAAATCAATTTGAGCTAGTGGCCGGAGGAGGTGGACACGGTCATTCTGACCACCACCACCATCAGGAGATGCCACCCATAGCGTATCAGGATAGGAGCACAAGCAAACCGATGGAACTGCTTACCGATGCTGTCGGAAGGCCTGCCTATGGAAGAATCGACCCTACCATTTTCATGATGTTCACTTATCCATTGTTCTTCGGGATGATGCTCGGTGACATGGCATATGGCCTCATCACCATGGGCGTCGGCTGGATGGTCATCAGGAACTCTGGCACCAATGACATGCTGATGCTCGGGGGGAAGTTCCTGACATATATCGGATTAGGAACTCTAATTTTCGGCTACATTTATGCAGAGTTTGCTGGATGGGAGATTTTCCTTTATGATAAGCTAACCTATGCCGATGGAAGCTACATGAAGGACTCGTCCGGGCATTATATGTATAGTGAAAATCTCTCTCCTGTCGCATTCCTTGCAAGTCTCTATCCATTAAATCTAGATCATGGATATGGGCCCGTAGCAGATATAGGCTACGGAATCACACTCTCATTCCCCTTCCATAGAGTAGGGACCCATCTAGAGGATCTGATAGTCCTGACCATTTACGTCGGATTCATCCACATTCTAATGGGATTGGCCATCGGATTCAGGGATATCCTCCTGTACGGCAACGGGCACGGGGGGGTAGGGCTCGTTTGTGCATTCTTTGAGAAGGGTACTTGGATGGCCCTGCTGATCGGGGGCTGGATGTTTGCATACGGATTCCTCGGTGACAATCAGGGCTGGCTTGGTGCAGAAGAGGCTGAAGCACTTATGTTCCCAGGGGCCGGAATTGTGCTTGTCTCGGTAGTGCTGCTAATGTGGACTCTCTACAAGTACCATGGAGTGCCATTCCCGATTAACGTGGGATTGGCCCCCATTGAAGCAGTTGGTATGATGCCCACGGTGATTTCATATGTCAGGCTATTCGCAGTAGGTATTGTGGGTGTCAAGATAGCTGAGACAGGCAATGAGAAGCTATTCGAGCCTCTCGCACATATCCTGGAGGACATGGCCCACGCATCCACCATGGATTTTGTTTCTATTCCTTTACTACTACTTGGCTGGTTGGCCGTACAAGCCTTTGCATGGGGCTTAGGCGTTTTCAGTCCAAATATCCACGCCGCCAGACTTCACTTCGTAGAGTGGATGAGGCAGTATTATGATTCAAGTGGCGAGGAATTCAGACCATTCGGTCTGAAGTCCAAATACGTGGAGGTAGAATAGATCAGATCAGATTCCAAGCATTAGCTTGAAAACACAAGGAGGAAAAAATATGAACAGAAGAAACATGATGAAAGGAATGAGCTCCCTTATGGTGCTGACCTCGTTTGCAATGATTGCATCTGTGGTCGCGGCTCAAGAGGGAGATGTACAGACGGCAGCCGCACATTGGGATGCGCAGAAGCTTGGTGCTGGATTGGCACTGGGACTATGCGGTATCGGAACTGGTATGAGCCAGGGCCCGATCGGAGCTGCCGCCGTAGGCATGATATCAGAAGACTCAAGCAAGTTCGTTAGCGGACTAATCTTCACTGCTCTACCTGAGACAATCGTACTTTTCGGTTTCCTAGCACTGTTCCTGCTCTAAGCGGAACTGGAATCGAGAATTCTATAATTGAGGTAAGAAAATGTCACTAGATGCCCTATCCAATGAAATCAGCATGCAAGCTGAAGCCGAGGCTAAGCAGATAATCGACAATGCCAAAGCCGAAGCTAAGAAGATCAAGGACCTAGCCAAGAGCGAGGCGGCCTCAGCAGCCGCAGATGTAGAGGCTCGTGCTTCTAAGGACAGCAAGCAGATTTCTATCGAAGTGGTCGCCGCAGCTAGGCAGGCCAACCAAAAGAGAGCTCTTGTCGCCCGACGAGAAGAACTAGACATGACATGGGAGTCGGTGAAAGATAGAGTTTCATCACCCGACCTGGAAGGAAGGAATGAGATTATCCAGTCTCTTGTCAAGGAGGCTAGCTCCTCCGGATCAGACATGGTAATGAGGCCTGTAAAAATAGACAGAAAGGCACTTTCGTCATCTGAGTTCACTCTCGGGGACGACATAGAAGGACTCGGTGGTTTTGTACTCGAGTCCAAGGACGGATCGGTAGTCTTGGACTACAGGTTCGATAGCCTCCTAGAAGATGCATGGAAGGCTAATCTAGGGCCAGTCAATAAAGCACTATTCGGAGAGTGAGAGGTGAAGGTATGGCTAGTGTGAGTTCCGGGCGTTCTAATGTGTACAACGCCTCAGCGAGAGCAAAGGCAAGGAAGGCCTCGCTGATAGACTCCACTAGGATGCGCCAACTCCTCCAACAGGGTCCTGACTCAATAGGTGCCAGTATCGGAGAATTGGGTTACAGGGCCGAGATGGACCTCTATGCTTCGAGAATGTCAGGTGCAGACGCTGTAGAAGCAGCACTTTTCCACAACATGGACAACGACGTACACCAAGTTATGAGCTTCTGTCACGGGCATCTAAGATCACTAGTAGCAATCTACGTTGAAAGATTCGACTATGAGAAAGCCAAGACCGTTCTCAGAGCCATAAACGGTGGGGCTTCTGACGAGATCATCGAGAGTCAGATTCTCCCTCCAGAGAACTCTAGGAATGCTCCATGGCTAGCTATAGTGAGATCTACAGAAGGATTGCAAGAAGCAGTAGATTCTATGTCTGGAACCCCTTGGGGAAGGACCCTATCGAAGTTAGAAGGCGAGTTAAGCCTTGAAGAAATGGAAAATGCTCTTGACATTCAGTACTTTTCTGACGCCATAAAGGCAGTAAAGTCAGGAAAGGGGCAACCCCAGCTACTGAAATATCTCAGAATGGAAATCGATCATAGAAACATCATTAATCAGCTCAGGGCAATTAGGCTGGACACTTCCCCGGAAAAACGCTCCTCCATAGTGATTCCAGGTGGAAGAATAGATGCATCGGTAATGAAACAGGCCAGTCAATCGACAAATGATGATGAATTGTTGGAAGCTCTTCGAAGAAGTAACTCCTTCAATGACTCCGGATTTGACGAGGCTCTGAGAAAATCTGAGGAAATGGGTACTTTGGACCCATTCGCAGAACTGCTGTCTCATCAGAGGCATGCTCTTCTGAAGAAGTTCTCTCATCTGAGTCCAATTTCCCCATTCCCCATCATACATTACATCGAATGCAAGGCACTCGAGGTACGAAACCTCAGGCTACTCGTTCGCGGTAAAGCAGTAGGGCTGCCAGATGATGTAATCGAAGCGCACATGGATTACTAGAGGTGAAAAAAATGGAAATTGCAGTAGTAGGGCCTCTTGAATTCACACTCGGATTCCAGTTAGCAGGGGTGAAGAATCTGCATAATCCGTCCAATGATGAAGAGCTTTCTGAGCTCCTTAAATCACTACTCAACCAAGACGAGATCGGGGTTGTAGTGGTAGATAACGAAGATCTCAACAAACTTTCCGATAGACTCCGCTTGCAGTTGACGGAAAGTGTCACTCCAACAGTTTTGGGGATAGGGACCCAAGAAGATAACACTCTTCGAGAGTCCATCAAGTCTGCTTTAGGTGTGGACCTTTGGAAGTAAGCAATTAACAGGAAGTGAAAATAAATGAGTAATGAGAATGGACTAATCTACCGGATTTCCGGACCAGTTGTGACAGCAGTAGGAATATCGCCAAGAATGTATGAGGTCGTCAGGGTTGGCGATGAGGGACTCATGGGAGAGGTGATTGAGTTGCATGGGGATCAATCCGTTATCCAAGTTTACGAAGAGACGTCTGGGATAAGTCCAGGGGAGCCAGTTATCAGAACTGGACAGACCCTCTCGGTGCAATTGGGCCCGGGTCTACTAACCCAGATCTACGATGGAATACAACGGCCTCTTCCCAAGCTTGAGGAGACCATGGGCGTATTCATCACCAGAGGTGTGGATGCCGACGGTCTGGATTTGGAAAGAGAGTGGGAGTTCAAAGCAACTGTTGACAAAGGAGATGAGGTAAGTTCCGGGCATGTTATCGGTACTGTCCAGGAGACCGAGACAATAGAGCACCGTGTCATGGTCCCCCCCAATGTCAGTGGAAAGGTGAAAAGTATCAAATCAGGTACTTTCAATATCAAAGAGACAGTATGTGTCCTGGAAGATGGCTCAGAGATAGCCATGATGCAAGAGTGGCCTGTAAGGCACCCACGACCATTCGTTCAGAAGTATGCCCCGGATGTTCCCCTGATTACAGGTCAGAGAATCCTGGATTTCTTGTTCCCACTAGCTAAGGGAGGGACTGCAGGAATCCCCGGTCCATTCGGATCTGGAAAGACCGTTACCCAGCAACAGCTGGCCAAGTGGTCGGATGCTCAGATTGTCGTTTACATTGGTTGTGGCGAGAGAGGAAATGAGATGACGGAGGTTCTGGATGAATTCCCACATCTCATCGATCCGAATACGAACAAACCTCTGATGAATAGAACTGTCATGATAGCAAATACTTCCAATATGCCTGTGGCGGCTAGAGAGGCCTCTGTTTACACAGGAATTACAATCGCCGAATATTTCAGAGACATGGGCTACAATGTAGCACTAATGGCTGACTCCACAAGTAGGTGGGCCGAGGCAATGAGGGAAATTTCGTCTAGGCTAGAAGAAATGCCTGGGGAAGAAGGATACCCTGCATACCTATCAAGCAGATTGGCTGAGTTCTATGAGAGAGCAGGAAGAGTTCAGACTCTTGCAGGGTCAGATGGTTCTGTTTCGGTTATCGGAGCCGTTTCGCCTCCTGGCGGAGATATTTCCGAGCCTGTTAGTCAAGGTACACTGAGGATAGTGAAGGTTTTCTGGGGCCTAGATGCAGGTCTAGCAAGGCAGAGGCACTTCCCTGCAATTAATTGGCTAAATTCATACAGCCTGTACCCGCAAGCTCTAGACCAATGGTATAGGGACAACATCGCTTCTGACTTCCCCGAAGTTAGAACTGAAATCAGTACTTTGTTGCAAATCGAGTCGGAGCTTCAGGAAATCGTCCAACTAGTAGGTTCAGATGCCCTTCCAATCGATCAGCAACTAACCCTCGAGGTTGCTAGGATGATTAGGGAGTTCTTCCTTCAGCAGAATGCATTCCACGACGTTGATACATTCAGCGATCTTGATCTCCAGTACCACATGGCAAAAGCCATCCTAACTTTCCAGGAAGAAGCCAAGAAAGCAATCGCTGGCGGTGGACAATTGGAAGATGTGGTCAACGTACCAGCAAGGACCGATCTCATGAGAGGCAGGTTCGAGAAAGGATATGCAGAAAGAATCAACGATCTTGTAAGCGAGATGAGTAAGCAGATTGATGCTAGTATGGAGGCTAACTGAGAGGTGATAACATGAGTGGAAAAGAATACAGAACCATTACAGACGTCAAGGGACCATTGGTTTTCCTAAACAAGACTGAACCAGTTTCATACGGTGAAATCGTCCAGCTAATGCTGAGCGATGGTTCAATCAAGAATGGCCAGGTGTTGGATACGTCCGACGATCAGGTAATCGTGCAAGTTTTCGAGGGCACCGCATCTGTCGATAGACAGACCGGCGTCAAGTTCCTTGGAGACGTCTTCAAGCTACCTGTTAGCAAGGGACTGATTGGAAGAATCTTGGACGGCGCAGGAAGGCCCAGGGATGGTGGACCGGACATCGTCGCCGACGATATGGCAGATATCATCGGTGCAGCCATTAATCCATATTCGCGCCAGAGTCCTGAGTCATTTATCCAGACCGGAATTTCTGCAATTGATGCATGTACATCTCTGGTCAGGGGACAGAAGCTCCCTATCTTCAGCGCCAGTGGTCTCCCTCACAATGACATCGCTCTGCAGATTGCCCGTCAGGCCAAGCTGGTTGGAAGCGATGATGATTTCGTGGTTGTCTTTTGCGCAATGGGAATTACCGCGGAGGAATACAACTTCTTCGTTCATGATCTGGAGAGAACCGGTGCTCTTGAGAATTCCGCGCTCTTCGTCAATCTAGCCGATGACCCCGCCGTGGAGAGATTGATTACCCCAAGACTAGCCTTAACTGCTGCTGAGTATCTCGCATTTGAGCATGATTATCACGTTCTGGTGATATACACCGACATGACCAATTACTGTGAGTCTCTTAGACAAATTGGAGCTGCCAGGGAAGAGGTTCCCGGAAGGAGAGGTTACCCTGGCTACATGTATACTGATCTTGCCATGCTGTACGAAAGAGCTGGATTGGTGAAGGGCAAGAAAGGCTCTATAACCCAATTCCCGATTTTGACTATGCCTGGTGACGATATTACTCACCCAATACCTGATCTTTCAGGATATATCACAGAGGGGCAGATTGTTATTTCGAGAGAGCTTCATCAGAAGGGCATATACCCCCCTATCAATGTGCTCCCGTCTTTGAGCAGGCTGATGAATGCTGGAATAGGAGACGGTAAGACCAGAGAGGATCACAAGTCTGTCTCCGACCAACTATACGCCGCCTATGCTCAAGGGAAAGAGCTCAGGGGACTGGTGGCAATTGTCGGTGAAGATGCACTCAACGAGCGTGATCTCCAACTTCTGAAATTCGCAGATATATTCGAGGATCAATTCCTAAGGCAGAGTAGGGATGAGGACAGGTCGATCAGTGAGGGAACTCTAGACCTAGCCTGGAATCTACTGTCTAACATCGATAC
>DALC01000111.1:7644-17918 GCA_002499325.1 Euryarchaeota archaeon UBA538 | reverse complement strand
AGTATGGCTCTGGACATAAAGCCAACTAGGTCCGAGTTGATCAATCTAAAGCGACGCATTAAGCAGACTAGTAGTGGGTACAATCTTCTAAAAATGAAAAGGGACGGCCTGTTTCATGAATTCAGAACTCTACTGTCTGAGATGATTTCAGCTAGGGAGGAACTTGTCGGAACTTACAGGGATGCGCTTCAGGCAATCAGCTTAGCATCTTCAATCGAGGGCGGGCTTTCAGTCAAGAGTGCGGCTATAGCAGCATCCAAGAGACCAGAAGTCAGTGTTTCTCGCAGGAATATTATGGGAGTCGTGGTACCGAAGGTGGACGGTGAAAATCTCAAACTTTCTACAGAGGATAGAGGCTTGGGACTCATAGGGGGCTCCCCTTATATCGATGAGGCAGCAGACTCTTACTCACTTCTGATTGAGAAGGTCGTCAAAGCGGCGGAGATGGAGGCCACACTAAAGAGGCTACTAGAAGAGATCGAGGCTACAAAACGTAGAGTCAATGCTCTTGAGTTCAAAGTAATCCCTGAGATGAAGGAGGCGCAGACTTTCATACAGCTCAGACTTGAAGAGATGGAAAGAGAGGAAACCTTTCGACTCAAGCGCTTCAAGAACAAGTAGACGCAAGAACTCCCGAAGCGAGGGGTAAAATCATACCTCCTCTTGCATTAGCCGTGACAGCTTCAGAGTCGGAGCCAGAAAGGCTCGAAATCGATACTGAGACTTGGAGCAAGAGGGACTTAATACAAGTCATTTCATCTAGGTATTTTGTCCTTGGTGAAGTCGAGTCAGGGGAATACTCTTGGAGAGTAAATGGGATTGATGGGAAGTCCGTGAGTGAATGCCTACTGGACATGAATTCACACCTTGAGAAGTTAGGAATGATAGGCCTCCTGGATAGGGGAAACCCACCTGTTATGAGCGTCGTAGAACTACCTACAGGCGTATTCGTAATGCCTCGCTGGCAACAGGTAGTAATCTGGATAACTATGTTCTCATTCATGACAGTGGCAGGTACTGGGCTATTGTTAAGGAATGATCCTGAACTAAGTTTTGGCATTCCAATCATTGCTGATTCATGCGCAAGATTCTCAATTCCGTTAGCAATCACAATATTACTTGCCAGTGAGGCGAGAAGAAGAGTTGCGTTAAGATATGGAGTTTCCATTGGCCAATTGACCCCTCTGGCCTTCCCTATCTCCGAACCTGTATGGCCGTTCGGAATAGCAGGGTTCATCTCACAAAGGAGGTCTGATCAGGTCCCCATTCCCAACAGAAAGGCGTTAGGTCTGATAGAGGTTACTTCACCATTGGTTTTGTTCCTTTCAGGCATCATAATGACCATAGTGGGGGTATCAATCACTTCTACTCAGCCCCCTCCTCTGAACTCCCCCCCGATGGTATTGAGTGGCAACTCCATCCTAGAGATGTTTCAATTTTTAGGCATAATAGAGAATTTGGACATAAAACTCCAGTGGCTAGATCCGCTGGCGATTGCAGGTCTTGGACTTTGTACAGTCTCGTGGATAATGCTGTTACCAGTCCCAGGTTTCCCGGGGGACCATCTTCTCCATGCAATAATGGGTCCAGAGGACCTTCTTTCAGATGAGAAGCAAACTCTGATTTTCGCTTCTACACTATTTTTCATGGTTCTCGTTTTTTCCGCCGACCCATGGTTTCCATGGTTGGTAATCGCCACAATAGCAGTCTGGAGAAGATTTAGCCCTACTCCAATCTTAGATCCATTTGTTGTAGACGAATCCAAGGGCTTGGACGATATTTCCAGGAATCAAATACTGGCACTTATGATTTTCATACTTGTAGTGGCATTCCCCGGAATAGACGGGGCTTATGGAATCTCAGAATGGGACGAGGGGATCGAGACCTCTGAATGGCCAGACGAGGTCAGATACTCCGTGGGAGAGGATACCATAATTCCTCTGCAGATATCCCCAGATGGAGTAATGCCAGTATCTGGTTGGGTACAATTCAGAATCGAAGGAACAGAAACGCGACTTGTTCTTGATTCTGACTGTAACTATGATTCTCAAACATGCAGAATTGATGGAGTCACACAGTATGAAAATGGTCTCATAAATGTCACCATATCAGCGGAAAACTCAGTTTTACTGGATAATAGAACCGCCAATATCAGAATCTTCTCGGAAATTTCAGGGCACTATGAGGAACATGTGATTACTATAATCCCGGATACGAGAAGGTATCAGGACAGAGCCGTCTGGGAGCTCACGGGAACTCTCCAAGAGCCGGTAATCTGTACTAACTTCATCATTGAAGATGAGTCCTCGGGAAATGTCTCAATCTCAAACCCCAGATGGTCTCCACTCAATGATTCTGCTATCGCTCAAGGAAATAATCAGATCTGTCTTTTGGGGGTAAATGGGGCGTCAATTAGTGGTCCTTCAGACTATTTAGGGAGGCACCTCGGACCCCTCTTAACAATCACGTGGGATGATGGAAACACCAGCTCCTGGAGGACTCCAATCGAGAAGACCTCCCCGCTAGTTAACTCAATGGAAGGTACACTCAAGATACCTCAGATATTTTCTGGGCACTCAGTAGGACTCGTTGAGTCCACCGCCCCTTTCTGTCCAACGCAAACCGACTTCCCAGAAGTTGACCCCAACATTAGTTGGAATAGGACGATGGGTGACTACTCCTTCATCGAACTACCCGATGAATATACAGGAAACGGCTCATTAGTCGTTCAAGAAGGCGGATGGCTAGTAGTATGCGATGCTAATACAATGGTCTCTTCCTTTTTGATATCTAACGGACCAGAACTGTGGGTATCCCCCGGAGGATTGAGAAACGGGTCTTCGTTTTTCGGCTCGAGTTTCATACATATCAGCAATCTTCAGAATGAGACTCTTCCAATATTCGTCTCTGCATCGGGCCCTCCTGGAGAATTGTGGGACATCCAGGCCCCCGACTCAATATCAGCATACTCAGATGCCAATATCACACTGAGCATCACGGAGCCCGGTTATGTAGCAGTTGTCTGGGTCGTTCCCGAGGAATCGAGAATAACTGTTTACTCGGACATAAGGGAGAACTGGCAATGAGAGTGGGCGTTCTTGGAATCGGCTCAATAGGAGGAATCATCTTAGCCGGACTAGCCGATACAGACGTAGAAATCGTGGCTGTTTCACGAGGCCCATCTGCACAGATTTTGTCTTCAGAAGGTTTAGTTATACATACTCCCGAAGGCGTTATTGAGTCCATCCCTCCGGACAGATATACGTTAGTGGACAGCGAGGCGGGCCCTTTACCCGAAGCCGTTGTCGGTAGCTGTGACGCTGCTATTATCTGTGGCAAGGCATACTCAACACCAATTCTCTCTCAAATTGCCGATGAGATTCTATCTGATGCGGGGATTGCAATTAGTATCCAAAACGGAATGGGGCATGCTCAGCAGATTTCAAACAGATTAGGTAGATCCAGGACCCTAGGTGGGGCGACTACTCACGGAGCATGGAGGGGCGCTGATGGGATACACTGGGTTGGAAGGGGGTCAATCACGCTAGGGGCCCTGGAGGGAGGGCTTCCCAATGAGGTGATGTCTTCCCTGGTAAGTGCACTAGATAACGCTGGTCTTTCGCCAACATGGACTGAGGACATCTCCAAATCAATTTGGAAAAAGCTTCTGATCAATATAGCAATAAATCCTATCTGTGCTATATCAGGAGTCAGGAATGGAGCCCTACTGGGGAGTGATCTGTGGGAGCAGTCACAAGAACTTCTTGAGGAATCACTATCTGTTGCTCGAGCTTCAGGTATCGAAATTCATGACTCAGAAATGCAAGACCTACTAATCGAAGTAGTAGAATCAACCTCAGAAAACAGATGCTCGATGCTACAGGATTTGATGGCTGGGAGGAAGACGGAAATAGAATCTCTTTGTGGATATATCATTACGATTGGGGAAGGGCTCGGAATACCGACCCCCCTTAATTCGATGCTTATGGCATTGGTCAAAGGGGTGGAAATGTCCTCCCAAAGGGATTAAACAAGATCCATGTTAAAGTGAAGCCCAACATTATTCCTCCTAGACTTCGATGCATCAACGACCAATTTGGAAACTAGGACTAGATTACGTAGTTCAATCAACTCCTGAGTTGGTTTGCAACTCTTCCAGTATCGTGTTACCTCTTTCTCAATATGCTCAACTCTTCGCTCAGCCCGCTCTAGTCTGTAATCGCTCTTCACTAGGCCCACATCCTGAGTCATTGTTGCCCTTAAGGCATCTAGGTCTGTGATAAGTGGCATATTCTCAATCAGTAGTCCTAGGTCCTCCGATCTCCATCTTGGGAGTCTTCCAATGAAGTCCCCAAGATCCCCACTTTTCCATCTCTCAATAATATCTCTGGACGCTCTTCCCGAGTAAACAACGGCCTCTAGAAGACTGTTTGAAGCAAGCCTGTTGGCTCCATGAAGGCCCGTACGAGCAACCTCTCCTATTGCATAAAGACCAGGCATCGGAGTTCCTTCATACTCAACTCTTCCAAGTCCGTCCACCGCAACTCCGCCTACCATATAATGCGCGGCAGGAGTGACTGGAATCGGACTAACTCCTATCTCTATCCCCTCCTCTCGCAATCTTCTGGAAATAGTAGGGAATGAGACTTCTAGGTCGCCCTTATCCAAGTGCTCGGTAACAAGAAGTACGTGCGGATCCCCCGATCTCTTCATCTCGGAATCAATTGCTCTGGCTACTACATCCCTAGTTCCAAGACTGCCCATTGGTGAGTAATTAAGCATGAATGAGTGCTTAGAAGGATCAATATCAGCACCATTTGTCTTCCAGACGGAATACTCCTCAATTGTCATGAGTTCTGCTCCGTGACCTCTCAATGCCTCAGTTATCAGAAATGGTCTGGGATTATTGGAGTGTAGGGCTGTCGGATGAAACTGAATAAATTCCATATCCCTAATATCTGCGCCTGACCTACTTGCCATGGCAACTCCATCTCCTGTGGCAATTGAAGGATTAGTCGTTGCTTTATGCATCATACCCGCACCTCCAGTTGCTAGAACTACGACCCTCGAGGGAAGTGTCCAAACGACTCCCTCTGGAGATAAGCACCATACTCCGGATACTCCTTGCATGGGGTCACCGTGGGACCTCTGAATTAGATCTACAGCCATCCAGTTCTCTAATATCGTTAGATTTGTATCGGACTCATCAGTAGCCACTTCTGTCAAAGCACGCTCAATTTCGGCACCAGTCCTGTCTCTAGTGTGAAAAATTCTGGCTCCACTATGCCCTCCCTCGATTGCCATGTCATATTCCCCAGATGAGTTATGATCAAACTGTACCCCATGGCCAATCAAATCTCTAATTCTATCCGACGCGTCGGTGATAACACTTCGAACCACCGACTCATCGCATAGTCCAGAACCTGCATCCAGCGTATCCTTGACATGTGACTCCAAACCCTCTAGATCATTGGGGTCCAGTACTCCTGCTATCCCTCCCTGTGCCCAATTTGTAGATGACATAGAAACCTCCTTCTTGGTAACAACCGCTACTTTAAGGCCAGATCTAGCGCACTCTACCGCTAGGAACAGCCCTGCTATGCCAGAACCTACCACTGCCACATCAACCTGCTCGAGATCCACTTCTCCGTGCTCGTCGCTCACAAGATACCCACGAGGATCCACCCTAGAATCTTCTCCATTACCGATTCTCCACGGCGCATGGGCGAATGCCTCCGAACCGTTGTGCCGAACTAGAGGAAGCCTCAACATTGATAGGCATAAAGGCAGGGAGGTCTTGACTGGTGTCGGCGAAAATTTTTCCCGATACTAAGGTGATGGGATGCATCTAAAAAGAATAGAAGTCGAGAACTTCAAATCATTTGGCGGAGAGATGGTAATTCCCTTTGACAAGGGATTCACCGCTATAACCGGTCCCAATGGGAGTGGCAAGTCCAACTCCGGCGACGCCATACAGTTCGTTTTGGGGCCCAAGTCAACTAAGGCTCTCAGGGCCTCAAACGTCTCCGAGCTAATCTTCAATGGAGGAGGCAGGGGGAAGGCCGCCAGGCACATGTCAGTAACCCTCGTTTTTGCCAATGTGGCTGAACAAGACGGCAGGAGGAGGCTGAGGATTGAGGAAGATGAGGTGTCCTTCACCAGATCCGTTAGGCTGAACAGAAAGGGAGACCCGATCTCATCTTTCAGAATCGGAGACAAGCCGTCTAGTGCTACTGAGATGCGGAGAGTCCTTGCTGAAGCTGGACTCAGAGGGGACAGTTACAACATAGTACTCCAGGGCGACGTCACCAATTTAGCCACAATGACTCCACACAAGAGAAGAGGGGTTCTGGAAGACGTAGCCGGCGTAACAGCATATGACGATGAAATTCGACGAGCAACAACTCAGAGAAAGCACGTCGAGAGCAGCATAGAGACAATAGATCTTCTCGAGGATGATAAGAAGAAACAACTCAAACAACTTTCCAAGGAGAGAGAGCAAGCTCTCAAGTACAAGGAAATCAAGGAGGAATTCGACAATTCCCGAGTAACCCTATATCAATCCAGATACAGGAATCGTCTTGACGAGGTCGGCCTTCTTGGAAATGAGAGGACGAATTATTCGGAGAAAGTAAAATCTTTGGGTTCTTCACTAGCAGAGGGAAATAAGAAACTAGACTCTTTCGACACTGAGCTAGTCTCAGTCGAGTCTGAATTGAGAAAAGCTCTGGCTGGAGACGCTCAGAGAATTATGGAGAGTATCAGGCAACACGAGATCGAGATAGAAACAGGCTCTGATAGAATTGGAGATCAGAGAAAGATAATCTCAAACTCAAATGAGGAAATTTCCACTCTCAAAAAAGAACTGGAAAGAGCTAGGAGGGCGAAAAATGAAGCCAATGAAAAGCTCCATACTGCTGAGAAATCTCTAGAAGATGCAGAACAGTCTCTAATTGACTCTGCCAAGAAAGAGGCAGAAGCTAGAAAGGCAATAGAATCCGGCGACAAGTTCGCTAGAGATCTAAACAGGGCACTAGGAAAGGCCAGTGAGAGGGTTTCTGAGGCTCAAGATTCGTACGCAAAGGCTCAACTTGAGTCAGATAGGGCCGAGCAAGCATCACAGCTGGCGTCCGAGAACTTAGCGGATCTCGAGGAAAAGTTCGAAGAATCAACTATGATCAAGGACGATCTTGAATTAATCGGTAATGACATCCGTGAAAAAGGACCTGAATCTGACAGGTCCTCGTTGGCCGATGATCTAAGGAGTCTCCAAAAGCAAGAATCTGAATTGAGATCAGACAGGGACAGAGCAGAGATCAGACTGAGAGATGCCGAAAGGGAGCTCAGCAAAGCAAAAGCACGTCAAGAGGCAAGGTCATCAGCTCCTGGTTCAGCCGTCACTATCGCTGCCCTAACAAGACTCAGGGAGAGTGGTCAGATTTCTGGAATCTTGGGTACATTAGGCGAACTTACGTCTCCCAAGGAACCGTCCCACGAGGAAGCATTAGCCACTGCACTAGGAAACGGCCTGAGAAGCATTGTCGTCAGGGATGATGAGGTCGCTGCGAAGTGTATCAAGTGGT
This sequence comes from Euryarchaeota archaeon UBA538, assembly GCA_002499325.1. Taxonomy (GTDB): domain Archaea; phylum Thermoplasmatota; class Poseidoniia; order Poseidoniales; family Thalassarchaeaceae; genus MGIIb-O5. The sequence goes on along the minus strand of DALC01000111.1, from coordinate 10,335 downwards.
TAAGGGAGAATAGTGGAGGAAGGGCTACATTCCTCCCTCTAAACAAGCTCAAAGTATCTAGGCCTCAAGGAAGAACACTTCTCGTAGCCAGAAACCCTGGAATAATTGGATTCGCTCAAGATTTACTGGACTATGACCAAGAGGTAGAGATCGCAGTGGTCTATGCCAGTAGGAACACACTCCTTGTCCAATCTATGGAAGTGGCCAGAAATAATATGGGAGGAGTCAGAATGGTGACTCTGGATGGCTCACTGATTGAGAGCTCAGGTGCAATGACTGGGGGATCTAAATCTCGTGGAAATCGCCCGTCATTTGGAGGAAGCGCAGGTGGGCATTCTAGTGTTGAAAAGCATGAAAGATTGGTCCAGGAGTCAAACCTACTCTACTCCACGGTCGACGCAGCGTTAAGAGAGACAATGCTTAATCTTCAGGATCTCAGAAATAGAATTAACAATGTCGACGGGAGTGATCACTCAGTCAAACTAAGGAACTGGAAAGCCGATATGGATAGGGCTACTAAATCACTATCGGAGATAGAGAATAAGATGATGGCCTCCAGATCCGAGTTTGAAACATGTGAAAATACCAAGTCCCTTAAGAAAACAGAGGCAGAACAAGCCAGATTACTCCTCGAGGCAGCTCTTCAGAATCGAAGTGATGCCGCGGAGGCTCTTCAAGACAACACCCCCGATCATCTTTCGGAGATACTCAGGTCCGCCGAAAGAGAGAGGACTGAAGCCGAGAGAACTAAGCTATCTTGCGAATCCTCAATATTAACAAACGAGAGTCAGATTGTTCTGATGGATCAGAGAGTCTCAGATATTGAAATAAGGATTTCCAAGCAAGAGGAGGAGATTAATAATGCACAACAATCAATATCTCAACTTGAGTCATCTATTTCTACAGCTAGATCAGAGTTAATCGAGCTAAAGGGTAAATCAGAGCAATTCGATGAAGAGCATCAAATCCTGACGAACAGGAGAGATGAGCTTGTGGGTGAGAGGGCAAGCCTCAGAGCTTCTCTGGACCAGCTCTCTAAGGAAAGAGAAACTCTGAGGTCGAGAATCGATGAACTAAACTCACAGATAAGTCAGAAGACCACTTTGGCCGAAGAGACAGCAGAGGAACTAGCAGATGCTGGTGTGGCTATTCCTTCCGAAGATATCCAACTTCCTACCATTGCCGAGGCGGAGCGAGCGATGCAGGGGCTCGAACGCCGTCTCGGCAACCTTGGTAATGTGAATATGCTGGCTATTGACCAGTATGACGAGACAGCTGAGAGAATAGCTGCCCTTGTCGAAGATGGCAAGACTCTCCGATCTCGTAGGGATCATTTGGTCAGCATTGCCGAACAGCTAGAAGATGAGAGAAAAACCAGATTTATGACTGTGTTCGAGCATGTTAACAATAACTTCAGCAGAGTCTATGAGATTCTACAGCCCTCAGGATCAGGAAAACTAAGACTGGAAAACTCGAAGAATCCTTTCGAGGGTGGTCTAGAGATGGCCTGCGTACCTCCGGGGAAGAGCAGAAACACGCGTAGATCAGCACTATCCGGAGGGGAGAAGTCAATGGCCGCGCTTGCACTAATTTTTGCTATCCAAGACTACGAACCGAGTCCATTTTACTACTTCGATGAAGTAGATCAGAACTTGGATCCATTCAATTCAGGTAGAATCGCTACCCTATGTAGGATAAGGAGTGAGAGGGCCCAGTTCATCATGGTAACACTGAGGAAGGTCAGTCTTTCTCTAGCTGATCATCACATTGGTATTACCCATGCTGGAGATGGATGTAGCAGGAGGATTACAGACTTCGATAGGGCAGCGGCAATAGAACTCAGCGAGGAGCTTGAGGCTGAGAAAAGGGCCCAAGAGGAGTCGAAGGCTGAGAAAGATGCAATGCCAGATTTGCCAGACCCACGTGAGATGCCTAAAGTTCCCGAACCTCTCCAAACGCCTGTCAGCTTGGGAGGTCTGGCAGAAAGAGCAGGAATCGACACGGAGGTTGATGGCTATGAAACAGATTCTTCCGAGGAATCAGACTCGGTAATGGACTCCCTGAGGGAGAGGACCGGCGAATGGACTGAAGATATCGATGAAAAAGAAAGGGTAATTTTCCAGGATAAAGAAGATATTGAAGAGGTCATGGAGGACTCAATGCATCAACAAGTCGATGCTAATGAGGTGTGAAGATGACGGTTCTAGATGGTCAAGCAATGAGAGACGATATCGTCTCGAGGCTACTAGGGGGAGAGCCCGACTTGGCAACTAGCAAGTATCTAGATAGAATCTCCGAATTAGCAGGTCTGGAGGAGGCAGAGCATCAATTTCTAATCGACCCATTTGATAGGTCAGTAGCATTAGTTTTTCAGATGTTCCAGAGTAATGATTTGGATCCATGGGATGTAGACCTGTCTAGCTTCTTGGAAATGTTCTCAACTAGGATAGAGAGATCCGAGAACATAGATTTGCCTACTTGTGGAAGATTGATTAGAATGGCGTGGTCAATTCTGAGGAACCAAGCTTCAACACTAATCGAGAAGCAGGAGAGAGCCTTCGATTTTGACCAGGAGGATACATGGGATTTCGAAGGCGGTTGGGAAACTGATTTCGATGATGATGATTACAACTTTTCAGTAGGGGTATTATCTGGCGCAGCAGATGAGGTTCTTCCCACCATCTTCGAAGG
>DALC01000111.1:1501-7320 GCA_002499325.1 Euryarchaeota archaeon UBA538 | reverse complement strand
AGGGTACATCGCGATGAAGGACGCCCTGTTACTCTGGGTGAACTGTTGATGGGATTGCAGGATGCTGGAAGGCTGGCCGAGGAGCAAAGGACTAGGGAACGAATAGCCAAGGAGAGACGCGACGCCCTTTCAACCGCTCGTGAGAGATTCAAAGGAAGCCTTCACGTAGAGGATTTGGAGGGAGATCTAGAGAGGACTTGGAACGCATTGAGAAACAGGGCCATCTCCGAAGATAAACCTGTAGGTCTGCAAGATGTATCGGAAGAGTTGATGTCGATGGCTTTAGATTCAGGAATCGAACACGGGGAAGCAAAAGCAGAGGCCCAAGTAACAGCATTGGTCTCCGCTCTTTTCCTGACAAATAGGGGATATACCGAATTGTCTCAGGAACCGGGTAGGAATGGCAAGGTAACTTTAGTCCCGCTATGGAATGGAGAAGAGAGCTTCTCAGAGCTGACTGCTAAGCTCCACCCCGGAGAGGTCAAGGGAGTGAGGTCCTATGAGTGAGGGAACAAACCTGTCAACCTTGCTAGAAGCAATTCTTTTCGGATCGGGTAGGTCGATGTCTGTGGATGAGCTAGCATCGCTTCTATCATTGAGAAATTTCCAAATTTCAGAGGGATTGGAAGAATTGAAGGCCACCATGGATTCTAGAGAATCCTCAGCTCTCCAATTGACAGACGTTTCTGGAAGGTGGATAATTGAGGTCAAACCAGATATCTCTCCTTTCCTGCCCGAGTCATTCAAACCAGAGATCCCACAAAGGCTCCTTCCTGCCGCGGCACTCATAGCCTATCATCAACCAATGCCACAGGCGCAATTGCGAGATATGCTTGGGCCCAAAGCCTATGATCATGTCAGAGACCTAGCGAGTCTTGGCCTAATAGACAAGAGAAGGGACGGGCTGACAAGGAGGCTGACCACTACGAGGAGGTTCGCAGAGTACTTCGGTTGCCCAGAAATCGAATACAGGAAAGTTAGGGTATGGTTCAGAGATGAGGCATCAAAGCTTGGTTTGACCAGCGCCCAATTGGCAGCATCACTTGCTCCAGACGAACAGATGACAATTTCTGAGTTTACCGGAGAAGATGGAGAAAAAGAAATTGATGCCCAGGCAGAAGAATAGTCTACCAGCCGTGACTTTTGCCAGCCCCCCTGTGCCCAATTATCCTAGGACTGCCCCAAGGGATGCCATTCTCGTGGTCACGGTTCCAACTTTCTTCAGAACCCTCCCATAGCATTCTCCTACCTTGGTCCGCGATAATATCAGCCTTTCTTTTAGTTCCTAATTCTGCCCATGAAGGCAGACTTTCTCCTGCCTCTTTTATCAAATCGGACCTTTCAAGAAGTGTCGACGAACTAAGCCTATTCTCCCATTCCTCATCGAGTGGCTGACTAGCGGGCCTTGGCCATCTGTAACTACCATCAGGCTTTGTAACAACATCCGGATTCATATTATCGGAAACTATTGAAACTCCGGCATTGATCAGAGAGTCCTCAAGATCCAAAGGACCCGGCCAGACAAAAACTCCCATTCCTCTAAGAGATTTATGCAATTTCTCAAGCCCCTTCCCCTCTAACCCTACTTTGGGTCCGAATCTGGTATATTTTTCCCACCCCTTAAGGTACTCTAATGCCATCCCAATAGAACTCATTCCTTCGGATCTAAATTTCTTTGCGATATAGGGGACAGAAGTCATTACGAATTGGGGAATGGCAAATGCTCTCTTGACTCTCCAATACCTGCCCCATGGACGTATCTTTGGGACTAGCTGGGTTACTGCAAAATCAAACTCAATACTCTTTGAAACTACACATAATCTAGGTGAAAAACTGGAAACGATAGTGGATCTGGATGGCAACTCAACATCGCCTGTCATCGATGATATTCTATCCATAACAGATTTTAGGTAATCATCATCATTTTTTCCTACCGTCGGATGGGGCATCTTGATTTCTATGTCCACAGTCTTACTTCCAGATTTCCAAGAATCCAAGAAATCCATATCATTTACAAGCTCATCGAAGGTTAGAACGCCAAGCTTTTGTAACTCATCTGTGTACATGTTTTCTATACATCTTGGTTTTATAGGCCCAGAGCCAGGTATGAACTCATCATGAAATATTACAAGCTCCTCGTCTGCGTTCATCCTCAGATCAAACTCAATCCCGTCAGAGAACTCCATCCCATGTTTGAGGGCGCCTAAGGAATTCTCTGCTGGCTGTTTCCACATACGATTGCCAATATCCCCGGACATGAGGAGGCAATTAATGCAATCTGAGAAAATACAGAGACGTGACAATACTCATTACCTCTCTGCCTCTACGGGACTTAGGTATTGTCATGTCAGAAGCAGAATTGGACCGCGCGTCCGACCCATTGGAAGTGCGTGGATATTGTATGTATGATTGGGGAAAGTCAGCGTTTGAGACCAGCGTTGTCTCTGCCATTTTCCCGACTTGGTTCGCTCTCCTATTCTTAGAGGCCAACGGACTGAACACCACTATAGCAGGAATTACTATGGAAGGAGACGCGTTAATCGCATACCTTGTCGCATTCGGAACTTGGGCTGTTGCAATAATCGCACCTGCTCTCGGAGTAATTGCAGATTACAAGCCTGTCAAGATGAGCTGGCTCAGAATACTCACCTATATAGGCGCTGGAGCTACATTCATGTTAGGATTCGATTTCTTAGTGCCTGGAAATGAGTGGATTTGGCTCTTGGTATTCTACTTCATTGCAAACATTGGCCTTAATGCTGCAGGAGTCTTCTACAACGCATTATTGCCCCATCTCGGGACTGACGATGAGATGGATGATATCTCCAATAGGGCCTACGCCTATGGGTACCTAGGAGGAGGTATTCTACTTGTGGTACATCTAGGGCTAGTTCTCGGAATCGGTGGAGATGCTGTTATCAGATTCTGCCTAGCCTCATCAGGAGTATGGTGGTTCGGTTTCGCACTTATGACTTTCAAGTACGTACCAGAGCCTCCTATGGAGAATAATGAGCAGGTTCCGACCGTCAGGGAAGCCTACTCCCAGGTCTGGACGACACTAAAGGAGTACAATAAATTCAGAACATTATTCATCTACATGCTGGCGTACTTCTTCTTCATAGATGCGATTAACACAGTATGGGCAATTGGGCCGATATTCGGTGCGGTTGTTCTTGGGGTATCAACAATCGAATTAATGATCACAATAGTTTTGATTCAGTTCGTTGCGTACCCGTGTGCGCTATTTTTTACGAAGTTGGCCAATAAATGGGGGACCAAGAAAGCGCTGAATGCGTCTTTGGTCGGATGGCTAGTGCTAAGCTTCGCAACTCTTGGTTTTGCACCATTGGAACTTGACTCCCATGATGAGTTTGAAGTAATGTATGACTGGAATGAGGAAAAACAGTTGTATCAGGTACATGTAAATTACAACGCCAATGACATAGCACAAAAACTGGATTTCGAGGATGGCGAGTTCGATGAACAGGCTTGGGCAGCTCAATGGAGCGAATCTCTCCCAGTTGAGTACGATGATAGAACTGGAACATACTCTTGGAATTACTCTAATTCCTCTGACGAAAAGAATCTAATTGATGTGAATGACGTAGAGGATGTATCCTCAATCCTAACATCAATTTCAGACTCCCGATTCAGCATCAGCGTGTCCGGGGGCCCTCTGGATGGCTCGTCTAGTGTAGGTATAGATCATCCGACAAACCTCGGTGACGGAGCGTTGGACGTCATACCAGAAACGGTAAGGGAATATGTATGGGAGCCTCTGAATATAGGGGTCGGATATCAATTCATGATACTAGGGATGATGATAGGTACCCTATTTGGAGGCTCACAAGGGTTGTCTAGAAGTATCTTCGGACAGATGATACCAGAGACGAGGAGTACGGAGTTCTTTGGATTCTTTGGATTCTTCGGAAAGGTTGCTGCCGCTATAGGACCGTTACTATATGCGTCCATGACAATAATGTTCGACAGTAGGGTAGGCGTACTCAGTATTGCAGTACTCATCGCCATTGGCGTTTTCCTAATGAGGTACGTGGATGTTGAACAGGGTCGCGCGGATGCTAGGGCCGAAGATGCAAGGAACCGTGGAATCTCTAACGATTCCTAGTCAGGCTATTGAAAATAAGTGCCAGCTCTATCATGAGCAGGACAGGTCCCGCAACAAGGAACATCGACAAAGGATCAGGAGGGGAAAGAAAGGCCCCGAAAGCCATACCAAGGAACCAGAGTACTCCTCGATTCTTCCTGATTCCATCGCCACTCACTATCTCGTATCTGAGAAGTAAGAGAATAATTATTGGGACCTGAAAGCCGAAAATTGAAGCAAAGTAAAGTCCACTGACGAAACCAATCCAAGATTGTAGTTGCCATGTGGAGCTCAGATTTGCAGCAGATGCATCTTCAGATAGGTAATCAAGAAGCAGAGGGACCAATATCTCATGAGAATAAAGAGCCCCTAAGATTGCTAGAGACAATGCTGAAATCAGAACTATAGCGAAATCTCCAATGCTACTACTAGCTCCTATATCAGATCTCTTCGCCTTGGCAAAAATCTTCTTACCGTTCCAAGATATATCGCAAATTACAAAGATTCCGGATATGATAACGCCCAGCTGAAACCCTATCCTCAATCTAAGTAGAACCGCCTCCATAGGATGCAGAATGATAACCTCAACGCCGTCAGGTCTGTAGTCTGAAGAATCCAGAAGTATCTCTATAGCTCTACCTGCAAGTGGATAGCCCCCTATGAATCCCACTCCAAAAATGGCTACCAAGAGGAAAGCCCTGCTTCTCAGATGACCGATTAGTCCCCTCAGCTCGGCCCGAGGAAGCAGGTCTCCCACAGCAGACTCCATGCTAGCGCGTGAGGGTTCCATAGGTCAATACATCGCCTAGGACTTCCTTAGAATAATGGTTAGGACATCCCCATCAGATAGCTGGTGATCTAGCCCAACCCTCTGCCAATCGAACTTAGCACTGGGCCCCTTCACCCTAGCGTATCTGAATTTTCTTACGAAGTCCCTGTGTAGTTTTGCACATACGTCCCTGACTGTAGACGTATCCTTTACGATCAATGGCTCGATCATATCGGCCTCTTGTCCCTGTGGCTTCAGGAATATGGACATAAAGTGGAGATTATCGAAGATGAAGTCCTTCATATTTTCAATCCCCTCGCCAGTCTTTGCTGAGACTTCAAGGACGGGCCATCCCTCTGGAAGCATCTTCCTTGTTCTTTCCAGATCCTCTTCAGTCGCCAGATCAATCTTATTTACGACAACCACCGCCCTATTGTAGATTCTATTTCCTGCTAAAGTATCCACAATATGATCATCCGTCACGTCTGTGCGGAGCGTTACTGTTGCAGAGACAATGCCAAAACTACGGATTATTCCCTGTATTTCTTCTTCGGAAAGATTAGTCTGCTTAACTGTTGATCTGACTACTATGCCACCTCTCTTAGTTCTGGTAATGAATACCTGTGGCTCAGCTTGATTCAACCTCATTCCCGCCATCCATAACTCCCTGTCTAGGATATCGAAGTGAGACTCTTGAAACGGGTCTACAACGTAAAGCACCATGTCAGATCCTCTGATTACATTGAGTATTTCCCTGCCTCTTCCTTTGCCCTCAGAGGCGCCCTTGATCAGGCCTGGGAGATCCAGAATCTGTATCTTGGCGCCTCTATGGTCGAGAACACCAGGTATGCATGTCAGAGTAGTGAAAGCGAAGGCACCTGCTTCCGAGTCAGCACCTGTCAGTTGAGAGATGAGACTTGATTTACCTACGCTTGGGAAACCAAC
>DALC01000111.1:468-1088 GCA_002499325.1 Euryarchaeota archaeon UBA538 | reverse complement strand
TCCTTCAAGGAGGCTATCTTAGCTTTTAGACGCCCAATATGGCCCTGTGTAGCCTTGTTATACTTGGTCTTGGAGATTTCTTCCTCCAGTGACTTGATTTGCTCTTCTATAGTCGCCAAGTGACCACCCTCCAATGTATTAATCGCGCTACGCGAGGACCAACTTATTGAATTCGGTGGAGAAAATTGCCTATAGCCGTGCGAGCGAGGGTTCATGCCATATTGCCGATTGGTAATGCCACGGATACATATGCCAGACGTCATACTGTCATTGATTGACCCCAAATCACTAGATTCGATATTATCCATGTCATTGGGTTCAATCATCGAGGGGATGGAGAAAATGTCTCTCAGGGAGACAAGGCCAGGATACCAAGGACTCCCTTCAAGGCAGTTCGATGTAGATTTAGAAGGAGAGATAATGGAATGGTTGGATAGTGTGGGAGAAATCAATCCGGACCTCACACTGGAAAAACAAGACATTCCGATCGAGAAGAAAGCAGAGCTTCTGCTACTACTTTGTCATTGGTCATCGCTAGGGGAGTGGAGGTGTTGGGACGCTAGGTTATTCCTGTATGTCGAACCCAGCCTTGTTTCTGCCGTCAGAAGTACGGAATCCTT
>DALC01000111.1:220-368 GCA_002499325.1 Euryarchaeota archaeon UBA538 | reverse complement strand
AGAAGGAGAGATAATGGAATGGTTAGATAATGTGGGAGAAATCAATCCGGACTTCATACTAGAAAAACAAGACATTCCAATTGAGAAGAAGACAGATCTTCTCCTATTACTTTGTCATTGGTCATCACTAGGGGAGTGGAGGTGTTGC
>DALC01000111.1:0-162 GCA_002499325.1 Euryarchaeota archaeon UBA538 | reverse complement strand
GTCAGAAGTACGGAATCCTTCCTAATGCCATCAGTATGGGAGGAGTTCAAGAATTCCATCTCATCTTTGGATAGGGCTACATTCATCGAATCCGTGGTAATTGACTGGATGTCTAGGAGGGAAGATCTTGGAGAGACCATGGATCCATCATCCGACCCAAGG
>DALC01000024.1:14412-19829 GCA_002499325.1 Euryarchaeota archaeon UBA538 | reverse complement strand
GGCAATCATCTCCAGCATCCTATTCGTAACCATGAATCCACCGACAACATTTATTGTCGCCATTACTAATGCCAGGAAAGCCAGAATCGCGGCTAAAGACGTATCCATTCCGCTGAAACCCTCATTTGAAAGTATTAGCGCCCCTACAATAGTAATTCCAGAGATTGCATTAGCGCCAGACATTAGAGGAGTATGCAAGGTTGGGGGGACTTTACTAATTAGTTCGAATCCTAAAAAAATGGCAAGTACGAATACAGTAATACTTCCAATCAGTGCGGTTAATGTTAGAGCCATTACAAGATTCCCCCTAGTCTAGTTTGATTTTTTTGCAACTCCCCTGAACTGCAAATTAGGACTCCCCCCATGCCATCCACGAAGAAGTCGGAATCTTTCGATGGACCAAATAAGATATCATCGTCAGAGTCAAAAATTAGTCCATCATCCCCAGATATTGAGATAACAAAATTAGTGATATTGTTAGAGTAGAGCATGCTGGCTGATGAGGGAATCGTCCCTGCAAGATTCTTGATACCAATAATTTTCACTCCGTGTTTGACAACTGTCTCACCCGGAGTAGTCAGCTCACAATTTCCGCCGACATCAGCATTCATGTCTACTATTACTGACCCTCTTTTGAAAGAGCGCACGGCAGATTCAGGAATCGTGATGGGTGCGGGTCTGCCGAAAATTCTGGCTGTAGTAACTATAACATCGGCATCACTAGCCACTTCACATACTGTATCATTTACTTTCTGGATAAATTCTGGAGTAAGGGGCTTGGCGTATCCAGACTCGTCTTCAAAATCATCCATACCCTCAACCTCGATGAATCTGCCCCCTACGGATTCAATCTGTTCGGCCGCAGATTTTCTAACATCGGATGCATAAACAATCGCTCCAATTCTCTTAGCGGTTGCTATGGCCTGGAGTCCTGCAACTCCGCTTCCCATTATTACAAATTTTGCTGGCTTTACTGTTCCTGCACTTGTAGTCATCATGGGAATTGCCTTGGGCACCTCTGATGCACCAATCAATACTGCTTTATATCCAGATAGATTATCTTGGCTGGAGTTTACATCCATGGATTGTGCTCTAGATAGTCTTCTAGGTATCATATCCATACTGATCAGTGTAATGCCAGAAGAAATGGCCTGTCTAACAGTGTCTGGGTTCCTAAAAGGGTCAGCTACGCAGATAACTACTGTGCCGTCGGAGATTTGCGACAAATCCGGAGTCCTGATAGAGACTATCAATTCGCAGGATAAAACGTCTTCACGTGAGCATATTTTACCACCCCTTACCTCATACTCATCATTCGAGTGGTTCGCGTTGAGTCCAGCATCTTCCTCTATGAATACTTCAAATCCAGACTTAGATAATTTAGGTATAGAGTTGGGCACTAAAGCTACCCTCATCTCCCCTTCTGGCTCTCTGAGAACTCCTAGTCGCATGATATCACTCGTTGGTCTACGACCAAGATTAATCTTCCGAGATGTTAGCGCTTATTGAAACCGTCGGCTCACTATTCTCATTGTCGGTTAACCATATTCCAAAGACCCATGTGGAACGCTCCTTCGCAAAGTGCTAATACTCTAATCACTACCGACGGTACGAGGAGAGATAGTGCCCACAGATTCTACTAAAAATACGGACGTTGATGTTACGAAGGACAGTATGAATAAATCAATTCGTGTTGCTGTAACAGGAGCGGCGGGAAACATTGGCTACGCTCTGTTATGGCGGATAGCAAGTGGGGATTGTTTTGGGTCGGCTCAACCAATCAACTTGCAACTTCTGGAGATACCGCCCGGAATGCAACGTTTGGAAGGAGTAATAATGGAGCTGAATGACTCTGCATTCCCTCTCATACACGGTGTGATGGGTACGGATGATCCTAATATCGCATTTCGGGATGCAGATGTAATTTTTCTAGTCGGCTCACGGCCCAGGACTAAAGATATGGACAGATCCGATCTAGTAGCAGCGAATGGCCCTATATTTGTTGGACAAGGCAAGGCGATAGAATCGGTGGCCTCTCGAAATGTAAAGGTAATCACAGTGGGTAACCCCTGTAATACTAATGCACTGATAGCCTGTGCAAATGCACCGAGTATATCTTCTCGGCAATTTACTGCGATGACGCGCCTAGATCAGAATAGAGCAGTTGGACAGATAGCGGAACACGCTGGAGTTCCTGCTTCAGCCATTAGGGATGTATTCATATGGGGAAATCATGCAAACACAATGTATCCTGACCCACGTTTCGGAACCGTTGATGGTGTACCAATAACTAACCTGTTGGATACTAAATGGTTGCAGGGCCAGTTCATAGAAACTGTTTCAACACGTGGAAAGGCGATCATAGTAGCAAGGGGGGCGTCTTCCGCAGCGTCCGCTGCATCTGCCGCCATAGACCACATGAGAGACTGGTGGCAGGGAACTAACGGGCGAATAGTATCCATGGCCATTCCATCAGAGGGATGGTATGGCGTTCCTAAAGGACTAGTTTTCAGTTTCCCATGTAGATGTGAAAATGGCAGTATAGTGGTAGTTGAAGACCTCCTTTTAGATGAATTTGCACAGTCAAAGATCGATGAGAATATCGCTGCCCTATTGGAAGAAAGAGATGCGGTCAGCGACCTATTAGGAAATTAGACGGGTGTATCAATGGGCAAGCATGTTTACCTAGAGTCAGATGGTAAATTGCTGTTGGTGTATGGTGATGGCAGTGGTCCAGCAATCCCAAGAATGGGAAGAGTAAATCTTGATCCGAGCTCAGAACTGATACGCTTACCAACTGAGGAAGAAATAGAGGGTTTTGGAATTCCCTGGGAAGAAATTCGTACCAACAGATTTAGACTGGCTCAAGAGGAACATGTCGTAACTCATGGGAAGCCATTAATTGACTGGCCTGGCGAATGGGCATGGAAGGATTCTGTAATTAGCGACAATTCAGTTGACCCGGTTGCTAGAGAGTCCGTATACAGAACCATACACAGAGTGGTTAGTAAGGTACTAATCTTGAATTCAAAAAGAGAGGTATTAATGGCGAAGGTTTCAAGAGGATTTTTCACAGGTTGTTGGACACTACCAGGGGGTTTCGTAGATTATGGTGAGCACCCTCGAGACGCAGCAATTAGAGAAGCCAGAGAGGAGCTTGGTATTGACATCGTTATTGAGGATCCCAAGGGTGAAACTGGAGACTCTTTTGGTGATGATGATGGCGCCTATATCCGTGAAGAAATATTTACTGATGATGGGATTAATTGGATTTCGTTTACATATAGGTGTCATGCAGATATCGAATATGAAGAAATCACTCCTAAGCCGGATGAGATCGAGGAAGCGATGTGGTTCAATATCTCGGATGCAATAGACAATGCAGTATCAATATTTGATATTGAGGCACTCAATAGACTGAAATGATGGTGGGCCCGCCTGGATTCGAACCAGGGTCAAATGCTCCCAAAGCATCTAGCATAGACCAGACTAACCCACGGGCCCCATGGGTTCGCAAGACTTCTCTTGAATGAACGTTACTGGAGAACTGACCAAGAGCTATTTGAATTTCTAAGAACCATAGAAGATGTTTCCAGAAGCTCCATAAACCTCTCAGCACTCATTTTTTTTAGATCTAATCTAATCATTGATTCGTTTATAGAACTAAGAGTGATTGAATCATCTGGAAGTTTGGCAAGAGATAAAATTTTATCGATATCATCACTAGTGAATCCCTCATTGGAACGTTCAGAATTTTCATATGATGCTAATCTGGAAGATAGCTCTTTGACAATCTCATCGGGAACATTTGCTTCGGAAACTGCATCTCTCAATTCTGAAGATGAAGAGAAGGATTTGATAGTGGACAGGGATGTTTTTTTATTGCATCTTGGGCAATAAGAATTAGAGTTAGCCCTCGATCCGAAATTTCTTCCACACTGACACCTTAGCATCACCCAATTACCTCCCATGAGCTTGGATAAAATTCGAGGTACAAGAGGTTGACTGATTAATCCCAACCCGAACAGGAGGCCATGAGCGTTGTTGTACGAGCGACGGGTTGGATAGTTTCCATGGCCCTGATGATGCTATCTTTGTACTCCATAATCTCATCCGGTGAAGTAGGCTATCAATCCTGGATTTTCCTCCTACTGATCCCATTTTCTGTGGCATTGGCACTATCATCAAAGGAGGGGGAAATTCACTCTAACAATATCTCTGAAGAATGGGACGAAGATGAAAAAACTGAGGTTGAGAATAACCTTCAAGTTGGAGATTTTGGCTTCGATACACCTGTTTTATAATCAAACCAGGCGGAGTGTTTCTAGATTGTCAGGTGCGTACGTTTGTACTTTGAATCTCTCTCTGAGCCCCTTTCTGAAGGCATTGCATGTTTGTGGATCACCGTGGTGACAAATTATCTTCCTAGGAGTGGGGTTTAGAGCTTTGACGTAGTCCATTAATTGATTTCTATCTGAGTGTCCGCTGAACCCATCGATAATGACCATATTACAGCGAACATCAATCATTAGAGTCTGGCCTTTGTCAACCAAAGGAACTTGCGAGTGTCCATCTTGGAGCCTCCTTCCCAGAGTTCCTGATGCCTGATATCCTACGAAGCAAAGCGTATTTCCAGGTTCAGGGGCCCAGTACTTGAAATATTCCACAATTGGGCCACCTGTCATCATTCCACTTGTCGCTAAGACAATGCAGGGTGTTGGGTCTAGAAGTATCGATTCTCTTTGCTCCCGAGACTCGACTTGCTTAAACCACTTTGAATTAAACGGGTTCTCAGAACCTCCCCTCAGCATCTTTCCCCTGAGGTCCTTGTTCAGATAATTAGGATGGCTAGTGTGGATGGCTGTCGCCTCTGAAATCATTCCATCTAGCCATACAGTAACTGGTGTGACCTTCTCAGATTTGAATAGTTCATCGATAGCCATCATAACCTCTTGAGACCTTCCAACAGCAAATACAGGGCAGAAAATTTTACCCTTTCTTGATAGGGTATCAATGATCAAATCTTGTAGATCTTGGGTGGCTTGTTGTCTGGTTGGTTGGATACTTTGTGGACCTCCGTATGTAGATTCTACTACCAGTGTGTCAACCTTGTTGAATCTTACAGTAGCCGCGTCGAATAACCAAGATTTCTCATATTTTATATCTCCAGAGAATAGTAGTTTGTGCTCGTTTCTACCCTCTCCTATTTGCATGTAGACACTGGACGAGCCGAGAATATGACCAGCGTTTTCCATGGTCATTTTAATGTCGGGGGCTATGTCGGTTTTCTCCCCCCAGTTTATATCCACTACATGTTTGATACATTCCTGGATATCGGATTTTGAGTATGGGGGATCATTTCCTTCTGCTTGTGCCACTTTGATATAATCCATCTGTAATAGAGTCATTAGGTCCCT
>DALC01000024.1:0-14028 GCA_002499325.1 Euryarchaeota archaeon UBA538 | reverse complement strand
ATATGATCAACGTGAGCGTGAGTAATTACGACAGCATCGATATTATCCAGAGGAAGCATCTCAGGGGCAGCAAAGAAAGGTTGGACTTCACTTCTGTTGTTTGTTGGTTTCGCACCACAATCAACGAGAACCTTGGACTCATTGGTGGTAACCAAATGCATAGCTCTTCCAACCTCTCTGTATGAGCCTAGTGCGGTAACTCTGACCCACGGTGGACCTGGTCTCTGGGGCCTGTATATCCTAGTGCCGAATTTTCTGAGTAGCGTTTTCCTTTCGTCGGCTAGCTCCTTTCTGAATCTCCTAATATCCGTCTGAGTCCTGCTCTCTCTCGCGGGCGCCCTGACAACATTTACCAACCAACCAATCTCGTTTCTTAGCTGTTGGATGTTAGTTCCCTTCTGACCTACCGCTGACTTTGGATCATCGGCTTCAATTGTGACTTCAGATAGAGCTGGATCAAGCCAGATTCGTCTAATTAGAGCTTCTTCCGGCATTATTCTTGATACCGCATCATTGACCTCATTCTCACTAGAAAGTAAATCTGGATGTGGTCTGATCACGACTCTTCTTCTGACCGCCTTGGCAATTTTAACTGTAAGACTCTGCCCCCCTGCTCCTCCGAATGATGCGGGCTCCTTAGTGATAACAGAAATAGATCCAGCTTCCAGATCAACGTCATAGTCTATTCCTTCGGGAATAATTTTTCTTATTTTATTCTTAATTTCTGAGAAAGTAAGCCTCATTATTTCACTTCCTGCTCACGCTAACTTTCCTGTTAACCACAGGTAAGTGCACTAAGCGTGAATTTCAAAGATTTTTGATGAGTTCAGAAACCTCATCTTCTGACAATTGTCTATAGCCAGAATCTGGAGTAATTACTGCGAGATCCATGCCATTACCACTGGCGGCATCCCTCTGTGCTGATGCTAATAGTGCCTTGGCAGCGACCCTGAGGGCTTCCTTCTCGGACATATTGAGCTTAAATTGATCTTCCAGAACCCCATACATGTAAGGACTGCCGGATCCGGTAGCACAGTAGACATCTGGTATGGACCCACCTGCAGAGTCTATGCTGTAAACACTAGATCCTGAACTATCGACACCTACGATGAGTAATTGGACATAGTGTGGCCTACCGACTAGGATGTTGGCAGTTAGTGTTGCGGCCCCTTTGACTGTCATCGGTTTACCCTGCTTTAGCTCATACAGTTTCAATTCGGCTGATAGGGTTCTAGAGAGAGATTGCGCGTGACCCACAAGTCCTGCGGTAGTTAGAGCGACATAATCTGAAATATCAAACAATTTCTTGACGCTCTTGTTTGCAATAAAGTGACCCATGGTGGCCCTGTGGTCTGCACCCACTACTACGCCGCCATCAAAAGTAATTCCAATGGTACTAGTACCTGTCTTAACTGCATCAAGTGTTGGATCCATAGTGTCACCGCCGGTGAGTGCCGACAACCTCTTCTCAGGACAGCCCCTTATGAATCCGACGGGGCCAAGGTATGAGAAAACCATCGACATATGGTTCTAATCTAAATTTCCGACCGGATAAATCAAGGGGCATCGGTATTTTGCAGTGTCGTGGCAAGAGGGGGGCGTAAAGAGCCGAAGTGGATCGAGGTGAGAGAATCTGAGCGAAATATGGACAGTATGGCACCCGGCCAGGATTATCATGATCTAGGAACTTCTTACCCCGATGCACCTGTTCCAAGAATCGTTGGCGACGTCGTAATCAGGAGGTGCGAACTTGATGACCTAACTGGAATCTCCGAATTGATGAATTGGATCTCTGATGGGGACATGGTGATAGTTAAGATGGGCGAGATAATTAAAAATGACCTAGAGCTCAGTGTAGCAGTAAATAAAATTCAAAGATTTGTTGAAGACGATATAGCCGGAGAGGTTGTCAGGCTAGGGGATAGGCGTCTGCTACTTCTGCCTTCCAATTTCACAAGTAGAACTAGTAATTGAGGGTCACTATGGAGAATCATGTAGAGCAGTCATGCCCGATTTGTGGTGTGGAGAATAGTCTTAAGATGCTTGCACATACCTCTGAAATACCGTATTTTGGGGAGCATACACAAATCACAATGTCATGTGATAGCTGTGGTTGGAGAGTTACGGATTTTATCCCGGCTGAGGGAAAGAAGGCCGGTTCATGGAAATTGGTTGTAAGTTCTGCAGATCACGTTAATGCAAGGGTAGTAAGATCGTCTTCTTGTACTGTTAGGGTAGAAGAGCTTGGTCTGGAGGTTACTCCGGGTTCGAGTTCAACTGGATACATATCGAATGTAGAGGGCGTTTTAGATAGATTCTCGAGTGCAATAGGCACGATTAGGAGACAGGCTGATGCGGAAGGCGATGAAGATATTTTGGAAAAATGCGATGAGCTCCTTTCTAAGATTGATATGGTTATGAATGGCCATCTAACCGTAACTTTGGAACTCCTTGATCCGGTTGGCCATAGTCAAATTCTTCACGATGAGGCTGTATCTTCAGAAATTTCAGATGATGATGCAAAGGAATTAGACCCAGGTCCGGTATATCCGATTTTTGATGTCTCAAGTGAGTAATTAGGACGAATCATGAGAAATGAACTCATGGGTCCTATCCCTCCAATACTCTCTTTTTTCAGAGATTTCTTCTAACCAAATGGAGGCTTTATCAATACATAATTTCTTGATTTCCCCGGCTAACATTCTGCCACTTTCGTAATCTCTTCTAATCTCGGCTATCGCAGAGTCTTCCTGCTCAAAGAAGAACTTCAGGTACTGGAAAGAGATATCTTTGGAACAGTCACCCCCTAGTCTTCTGTGTTCCTCAACTGTTGATTTACCGCCGCTGATAGCCCTGTTAACCTTCTTAGACACTGACTCGACAGTGTCTGTCATGAAAATCGTAGTTTCAGGCTTTGAAGAGGACATTTTGCCCCCGGTCATTCCTGGGGCGAATCTGTGGTAGGTTGAGCAGGGGGGCATCAAACCTAGTCCTCCTAGATTCCTTTCAAGTCGCAATAACTCCATTTTAATCGGGTTCTTATCTGACATGGTCGCGCCGGGAATATCGATTGTTCCGTGCTTTGGATTGGATGAGAAATCTGCGAATCCAATTGGAGATATTAAGTCAATAATTTTGTTGAAAATTGCGTCTCTTAAGGATCGGTCTAACCTGCCTTTGCTATCAACGCCGAAAATTGCTGAGTTTTCAGGTTGCATGGACAGTGAGATAGTTAGGCCACCAGATTTTTTCTCCTTAATATTGAACCAGTTGGTCTTACCAACAATATCTCTTGTAAGTCTGAGGTGTGGATCCTGATCAATTCCAACTGGGACTACAATAGGCCTGAGGCCTCCAAAATCCTCAAGCTGTGGGTGGACGATATCCCCAACTTGTACTAGAGGTGCCTGAACATGAGCTAAATTAGTCTCACCCGTAAAACCATAGATGGACTCAAATTCAGATATATTTGTCCTCCTACCCAGTGTGAAACCGAGTCTTTGGACTTCTGGTCTAGAACTCTGGAAATACACTTCAGTCTCCGATGGTTCTAAGCCTAAGGCTGCATAGTTCAGGACATATTCCTCTAATGCGGTCTTGCGCCCTTGTGCTATCGACGTGCCACGGGTTGCTAATGCTTCGAGATCAGCTACTGCAACGGTGACATCGGCTCCGTGTCCTTGGAACCACTTAACCTGCTCAATTACCATACTATGTCCCAGATGCATCCTTCCGCTAGGCATCAGACCGGTTAATACGCCAAAAGGGGACTTATCTCTTATGGAACGTAATGCTACATCTAAGTCCCTGTGAGCGAAAATAACACCTCTACGATGAAGCATACCCGGATTGGGTACGGTGTTTTGATCTACCATTTCTAGACCAAATTGATTAACGATTCTTGAGTAGTCAGTTTCTCCATCGGAAGACCATGGGTCAATTCCGATGTCCTCGTTCATGAGTGTTGGAATGTATAGTCCTCAATCAAGTCATCGCTATTCAAGGACTCAAAATAGCGAACCGAAGGTCAATACGCTATTGCCGGCCCCACGCGAATATGAGGGTGGTGCATTGTTTTGGGGCTGGCTTGGTGGGCTCATTTGTAGCTAGAAAACTGGCCGAATGTGGCTTTACTGTGTCCGTTTATGATATGAAGCCGAAAAATAGCATGTTTGAGGTGTACACAAATATCACTGTGCATATTGGGGATATTTTCGATTACGACTTGGAGGCTTTCGATAATGAGGCTATATTTGTGAATATGTTACCTGGCGAAGTCGGCCACAAACTTACAAGTAGGCTCGCCCGGGTAGATGGTCGGCAGATTGTAGATCTTAGTTTCAGTGAGAAAACTCCTGACACAATAAAAGAAGATAGGATTGGTATCGGAACTAAAGTCATCTGGGATGTTGGAATAGCGCCTGGACTGTCAAACATGCTCCTTTCTGAGGCATACGGGAAAATGGGTAGATTGAAGACAGCTGAAATAAGAGTGGGTGGAAATCCTGCTGTGAAAAAAGGAGGATGGAACTACATGGCCCCATTTTCTCCTAGAGATGTGATAGCAGAGTATACTAGGCCCGCTAGAGTGGTTAGGAATGGTATGATGGTAACTCTCCCTGCACTTACTGAGAAGCATTCAATAGAGGTTGAAGGTAGAGGTACCATGGAAGCATTTCTTACAGATGGGCTTCGGTCAGTCATGAGCTCCATACCTGCAGAGGAGATGTCAGAGTATACGGTCAGATGGCCAGGGCATATTGAGAGATTTGTCAGGGAGAGAGAATCTAACTCGCTAGACATAGAGAGATTGATTGGTGAGTGGCGTTTTGATTCAGAGACCCCTGAATTCACTTGGATGGAAGTTTCTGCTACTGATCATGCAGGAAATAGAATGACCTGGGTAGTGAATGATTCTGGAGGAGAGGATGGATCTTCCATGGCTCGAACGACGGGGCTTGTAACAGTAGGATGTATTCGGGCATGGATTGAGGACCCTGGTATGCTTGAGCCGGGGATACATGCTCCTGAGAAACTTCCAAGAAAGGTCGTGAACTCAATTATTGAGATGATGAGAGAAAACGGAGTAGTGATTATTGGCCCAGTTGTCAACTGACAATTGATTGTAAAATTGGGGCTTGATTGTATTATTCCAAATCATCCATCTCAACTATTCTCTTGACAATAACTGGAACCGCTATTAGAACAGATAATGCAATGATAGGGAGGCTCCAATTAATATCCTCTATGGAAGGCCTTTCCACTAGCCAAGTAAATGTCAATATCGACTCCTGATAGTCCGAAGACCATTGGAAGAGATTTGTTGTGTGGTGCCCCACTACTGTAATGGCATGGTGCAGGTCATTGAAAGTAGGTAACGGGGAATAAGAGAATTCATCGGGCATATCATCGATTGTAACTTCCACAGATGACCCAGGCATTATTGTGAACAATGCTCCATTTTCATATGTCCTCCATCCATGTTTCAATTTCCTTTCCGTTATGCTCAAATCTGGAAATTGCTCACCTTGGCCATCATTTACTTCAATGATGTTTCCATCGATTTCCAAAGTAATCGAACCTGGAACATCCCAACTATTTGACGATTGAGGATTTGAAAATATTATTTTATTTTCTTGAGTATTAACCTCAATGTTCTCACTCGAAATTTCATGGAAATACCATTCCCCCCAGGTTGTAAACCAAACATCTTGTTCTTCGAGCCATGCCATCAATTCTTTATCTTCCCTGACCTTGATATCATCAACTCTAGCCCTCCACCAAATACTAACCAAGGAGTCTTCTTCAGCAGACTCCAGCAGCTCCATATTTGCAGAATTCTTCTCCAAGCTACCTCCGTTTCTGGAGAATACAGCTAAACCTTCTGGATCGTTTTGAATCATATCGCCTGTAATTAAAAAGCCTGAATTCACCAGAGCAAGTGCTGTTTGATTGTCTACATAATCGCCTGTAATTCCAAAGGAGATTGGATCTTTTCCCCACCTAGAAGAATCAGTGTGAGAAACCAGGTATTCCTTACATGCTTCAATAACCCAGTTTTCTTCCAAAGTGTCTATGCCTTCGAATCCATGGCATCCGAATTCATCACCGTTTTCCATCCTCTCGGGCCCAATCAAATTTGTCAGCCACCCATCATCAGACCATTCTCCTGCAACACTAGGCGAAATAATCGGAATTAGAAATACCGATACCAGTAACAGAGAGAGAGCTTTGCGCGATGGCATGCACGTGGCAGGGGGTAAATGTCTAGAATACTTGTCATTGTATCACAAAGAGTGAAATGACATTCTTTGTCGGGGATGTGTGGCTAAGCTCTCTGCAGAGGATATTCGTTCATTCTCTTATCTATCGGATATTGGAGGCACAGATAAGCCGTTTTCAATACCTTTGATTTATCGGTTTCTAATCAGGTTCCTCTCCCCCCTGGTTCGGTTCTTCTTCAATATTAATTATTCGGGCCTGGAAAGAATACCAAGTAAAGGAGCTATGATTATCACCTCCAATCATGTGTCTAACTTAGATCCTATCTTCAAGATTCTTGCAGCTCGTAGACATGTTTTTTACCTTGCTAAAGAGGATCACTTCCAGAAGCAACCTAACAAATTTATCATGAGTAGTAATGGGATGATCGAGACAATCAGATCAGAAGGCGGTAAAGATGCACTCTCTAGAGCTCATGATGTGTTAAACTCCGGGCTTGCATTAGGAATATTTCCAGAGGGTACCAGATCTAGAAAACTTAAGCCTCCATTCCTACAAGATGGAAAGACTGGCGTAGCTAGGCTTGCTGCTAGCTTTCCTGATATTCCCGTAATTCCAATCTGTATTATTGGCTCAAGGGAGGTAATGCCCCCGGGTGCGAATTTTATTCGATTCTGGAAAGCCATAGATATCCATATTGGAGAGCCAGTAACCTTCGGAGAATGGCTCATCTCGGACGATGGTGGTGACTTCAACAAGAGTCAATTAGAGGTGTTGAGTTCTGTAGATGAACATGGAAGAAACTCGATAATGAAGTCTCTATACCGCAAGTTCACTGATCAATTGATGGGGACTATTGAAGAAATGGGAGCACCTTGACCAGCCGCATCCTTGAAGGACTGCCGATATGACGTGGGGATTATGCAACAATACTTGGACTTCCTTCGAAAGATTCTCGATGAGGGGTCTGTGAAGGAAGACAGGACTGGTACTGGTACTGTTTCTTTGTTTGGACACCAGATGAGATTTGATCTCTCCGATGGATTTCCAGCAGTGACCACTAAGAAAGTCCATTGGCCCAGTGTTATTCATGAGCTCCTTTGGTTCCTTTCGGGCGAAACTAACATACGCTATCTGAGAGATAATGGTGTCAGAATTTGGAATGAATGGGCTGATGAGAATGGCGATCTGGGCCCTGTTTATGGGAAGCAATGGAGGCGATGGGAAACGCCAGACGGAAAAGTTGTAGATCAAATCAGTAATGCTGTGGAGATGATAAAGAAGAATCCTGAAAGTAGAAGAATAATAGTCTCTGCATGGAATGTTGGGGAGTTAGATCAGATGGCGCTCATGCCTTGTCATGCTTTCTTCCAGTTCTACGTGAGAGATGAAAAGCTATCTTGTCAACTATACCAAAGGAGTGCGGATGCATTTCTTGGTGTGCCCTTCAATATCTCTTCATACAGTCTATTGACTTGTATGGTTGCACAAGTTTGTAACCTTGAACCAGGGGAATTTATCTGGACTGGAGGGGACTGCCACCTTTACAATAATCACATAGAACAAGCCAAAAAGCAAATAGAGAGAAATCCTCTCAAACTCCCTAAGCTAGAGTTAGATCGTAGTGTTGAGTCAATTGATGATTTCAATTACTCTAGTATCAAGATCCTTGACTATGAACATCATCCTCATATTCCTGCTCCGATTTCGATTTGAGGTTGCACTATGAATATTTCAATGATCGTTGCGATGGATGAAGATGGATATATTGGACTGGGGAATAGTTTACCTTGGAAGCTTTCGAGTGACTTATCCAGATTCAAGAGGCTCACAGAAGGTGACGGATTCAATGCGGTTGTCATGGGTAGGAAAACCTGGGATTCTCTTCCTAAGAGGTTTCAACCATTGCCAGAAAGACTCAATATCGTAATGTCCAGAGATACCGGATGGCACCACGATGAAGCTGAAAATGCACTATATCCGGGCAGAGCAATTGAGATTGCCTATGCAGATGGCTGTGAAGAATGTTGGATAATTGGGGGGTCGCAAATTTATGAAATGTTTCTTGAACAAGTCAGTGAGATACATTTGACTACAGTGCATACATCCGGAAGTGGGGATACTTTGTTCCCAGAATGGAGTAGAGAGAATTGGGTAGAAGAGATAGTAGAATATACTGAGATTGACGAAAATAATGAGTTCCGAACGACCTATTCAATATGGAAGCGGCAGTGAATGATTTTCATCGATAGTTTTCTAAGAACTATGAAGGGTTTTTCCGCTCTCTGTGGTGGCTCGTTCTTTTTCTATGTAGGAGTCCTTCACTTTACCGATACCAGTTGGTTTGAACCCATAGTTCCACCAATTCTCGGATCAGCAAGATTCTGGGTTTTAATCAGTGGAGTAGCTGAAATAATAGTTGGCTTGGCATTAATAATCTCTGCCTTGGAAATATTCTTTAACTCGAGAAATTATTTCAGCAGAAAGGCCGGTTTAGCTAGCGCCCTTCTTCTTGTTATGCTATATCCTGCCAATCTCTACATGTGGATTTATGATATCGAATTGGGAGATGGGGCATCATTGTCCCCCACTGGTCACATTGTTAGGTTTCTGTTGCAAATTGGTGGAATTATAATCAGTCTGTGGATAGCTGATTTTAGATATAGTTTTACAGATTCGCACGAGTAGGTTATGGGTCGGGAATATGTTAATTTGGCAGCTTATGATTTACAGGATGTTTTTGGCTTTCAGCTCAGTACCCCTCAATTGGAAAAGCTGGTTGAGTCTTTATCTACACGATATTCCGTAACTCTGATTCCCAAACCTCCCTTTTTTGAGTCTCTTATCATTATCTTATCCATCTTCTTATGAAATTCTGACTCCAGGTCGACCTCCATAGCCAGAGAATGTCCTAGAATGAGTATCAGGAGATCTGCAAGCTCTTCAGAAGCCTCGGATTGTGGTTTACCTTTGGTTATAGCCGCGGAGAGCTCGCCGAGTTCCTCTACGGTTAGAGCTAATCTGTAGCCCATGTCATGACCATTATTCTCTGGGGACTGGAAAGAGTGTTTATGATGGAATTGTGCTACTCTTCCCATCATTGTATGCCAAGATCCGTCGGGATTCGCAGACACGTCGCTCGATATCCAGTCATCTACACTGACTTTCCTGTTCATAGCGACCCGAGAGGTAAGTCAGAAATCAACTTTGAGTTTTATTTTTTATATTCGATTAGAAGAGATTTGATACAATAGGAGACTAAGTCCCTCATAGAAGATGCAAGTCTGTCGACTGAGAGGTGGTCAATGTTGGCTTTCGGATCCGTGGGATCTCTTCCAGCCGCCCAGTTCGAGGAACACGCGAGAGCTACATGAGGAATCCCTATTTCAGATATGAGTCTGCTTTCGGGCCCTAATGTCATACCCACAGTATCGGCACCGAGTCTTTCTAGTGCTGAAATTTCAGCAGGAGATTCGAATTGAGGGCCTACGCATTGAGCAACAATTATTCCCTCTGGAACATATCCTTGATTTTTTGAAAGTGATTCTGAAATTATGGACATAGCATCTGAATCGAAGGGCGAGGTCCTATCAAAATGCTGAGCATCGTCATCATGAAATGTCCAGGGTCTTATAGCCAAATCTAGAATATCTGAAGTGATACCAATTTTACCGGGTGGGAAATCATCTCTCATTGATCCTACAGAATTGATGCTTACTACGATGTCTGGTTTCAGACTTCTTACAGCCATCACATTCGCTCTGTGTTCAATCATGTGGGGAGGATTCCTTTTCTCTCCGACTGAGTGGTGCCTATCCACTACCGCTACCATTCCTTCTGGCAAATTAGATATTGTCACGGGGACTTCGCCCCATTCGGTATCCACCCTTACCATCGTATTCTCGCTCGGAGGGGAAATATCGTGTGATAAGCTACTCATGCCGGTACCACACAGCACCGCAATGCGGGACATTGTATTACTCCATTATTCTAGAAATGAGGTCGGCCTTCTTACCGGAAACTGGCTTACCTGCTTCCTTGAGTATTACTTTAAGTTCTGCTACAGTCATACTTTCATAGTCTATTCCTTCATCTGAGTCTTCAAATTCCATTTCTGATTCATTTATTCCTTCCTCAATCATATCTTGGTGTTCTGTATTACCCTCGCCGTCTTCTATCTCTATGGTAGATTCCTTGGTTGATTCCTCTTCTGCTATGATTTCCTCTAATGTTGGGCCATCATTTGTAACGACTCCTGACTGTATTAGTTGAGTTCTTCTAATCATGACCATTCTGATGGGGCTTATTTTTGATGCTTCTTCCTTTATTAGTGCGTCAAGCTCACCGTCCATAACTGATTTTTGCATTGAAACCCATGTTGAGGAGGCCCCAAATTTCAAAATTGTGTTCCTAGCTACAGACCTAATCTCATTCTTCTGACTTGATTTGACTCTTTCTCTTGTCAGTATTAACGGTTTGAATCTTACATAGAATCCGTCTTCTGTGACAACATCCACTGTGTCATCAATTTTGCCTCGGTCCCTCCTTACTTGCCTTCGGACATGATCTTGCATCATCTGGTGCCCAATGAATTCAGTGATTGCATCGCTTCCCAAAACATCGGATACTCTGAATTTTATCTTAACATGCATCTTTGAGAAGTCGCCGTCAAGCTCATTCTGCATAATCTCATAATTTCTTCCGATTAGCATCTCTGGCTCTTCTGCCAAAGTTTCACCGATAACTCTGTATGACCATGGGTTTCTTGGTGCCCTTATCGAAAACCATCTCTTGGACTTCCACTTATCTCTCTGCCTTCGTGCCGCTGCTCTCGCCTTTGCTCCCTTTGCCATTACAACGACCTCATCATCGGGGGCTTCCCCGCTTGCGCCCCTCCGACCTACACTTAGTATTTGAAACAGGCCCCAATGATATCTAATTAGGTAAGTGACTATGAATGACCTTTTCCTGCGTTAAGATATGGGAATACTCAGAGCTGAATGGAGGATACATGCGTGTGAGCTAGATGATATGGCTCTAATAGAGAATTCTCTGGAGTGGTTGTCAGGAATCGATGATTGTGTCATTTGGGAAAAAGACAAGTCATTTCACGGC
This sequence comes from Euryarchaeota archaeon UBA538, assembly GCA_002499325.1. Lineage (GTDB taxonomy): Archaea > Thermoplasmatota > Poseidoniia > Poseidoniales > Thalassarchaeaceae > MGIIb-O5. The sequence goes on along the minus strand of DALC01000024.1, from coordinate 2,691 downwards.
CCTCCGATAAGTATTGGTATTGTCAGGATCGGAAGAAAAAAATTAGCCAGAGAGAGCCTGGCTAGAGTAGGTAGTGAAACCCTAATGCATCTACTCTCAGATGGTCTTGAAAAGAGGATTGACGATGACAAAAATTTGCACCTAAGAATCTCTCTTTCTAAACTCGTCAAGGGGGAAGTCAGGCTCTGTTCGAGGGATAGAAATGAGGCTTTCGTAAAGGGGGTGTTCAAGATTGAGTCTTATCCCGGAGAACACCATCTAGATATTATCACGGATTTAATTAGAAGCATGACATAGTTGTTTATTCATTGTGAATACGAGCAAGAGTTCAAATGTATTGGCTTAGGAGTAAGGGCGATAATATGACACACGTCGTGACATCAGCATGCGTCGATCACAAGTACCAAGATTGTGTTGCCGTTTGTCCGGTTGAGGCATTCAGAGAAGCCGACAACTACCTAGTCATTGATCCTGACGAGTGTATTGATTGTGCGGCCTGTGTCACTGAGTGCCCAGTAGAGGCCATTTTTGCGGATACTGATTTGCCGGATGAGTTCGAGGAATGGCTCGATAGAAATGAGGAAGAAGCCCCAAACCTTCCGATTGCAGAAGGGGACTCTCCTGTTCTAGCCTAAATGTAAAAATTATTATTACATAGGTTCTTGAATGGACTGTTGTAGCGATGCACATGAATACTGCCTTTGATCTAACAAAGATGCGTCACGGAACCGAGCTCTTGAAGAGGGGTTTTGCCAAAATGCAAGAAGGAGGAGTAATTATGGATGTTGTCACGCCCGAAGAGGCACACATAGCTGAGGATGCAGGCGCAGTTTCAGTCATGGCTTTGGAAAGAGTTCCCGCAGATATTCGAGCCATGGGTGGAGTTGCAAGGATGAGCCACCCACAGATGATCCAAGAAATAATAGAAACCACTAGTATCCCTGTAATGGCCAAGTCAAGAATTGGGCACAGTGAAGAAGCTCGCGTATTAGAACAACTGGGGGTTGACATGATAGATGAGTCCGAAGTCTTAACACCTGCAGATCCATTCTTTCACATACCAAAGAACGATTTTACAATTCCCTTCGTCTGCGGCTGTACCAATTTAGGCGAGGCAGTTAGAAGGATTGCCGAAGGAGCCGCGATGATCAGAACGAAAGGAGAGGCGGGGACAGGCAACGTTGTCAGCGCAGTGCAACATGCTGTTCTTGTCAGTAAAGAAATTGAGTACGCTTGCGAAATTAGTGAAGGTTCGGATGGCGAAAAGTACGAAGAATTCATCTCATCGATAATGGACGGATATGAACGAGTTAAGAAAGCCTCAAAATTTAATTTCCCCTCCAAGACAACCCCATTTGGAAGAGTCGAAGAGCTACGATCTGAAGTAGAATCTGTAGTTTCGGAGGTAGTGCGCGATAAACGATTACCCGTTGTCACATTCTCGGCGGGAGGTATTGCGACCCCTGCAGACGCAGCATTGATGATGAATCATGGGATGGACGGTGTATTTGTGGGCTCGGGCATATTCAAGAGCTCGGATCCAGCTAATACTGCAGAGGCTATTGTCATGGCTACCCACCACTACAATGATCCATCTGTCGTTTCTGAAGCATGTTCGATGATTGGCGAAGCAATGCCCGGACTAGAGATTGAGACGCTAGAAGTGAGATTAGAAGATAGAGGATGGTAACATTACTTTCTGGTTTTTCTAAAGGCGCCAACTTTCCTTGATTTCCTTCTTTTTTGAGGAGCTATCGCGTTTGGAGATGCTTGGGGATCTCCTGACATAGACCCACCCAGGGTTAGTGAACCTTCGGAAAGTAATCTATCAGTTAGTGAGTCAGCTAGAACTTCGTCATTATCAGGTGTCTTTAGGGCCTTCCTGACGGACTCATTATGATCCCTTATGACTCTGGCCCTTTCCTCTCTCCTAGACTTCATTTCATCTCTGGCCTCGTTTACCTCTTTCAGGAGAGCTTCAATCTCGGCATGTACAGAGTTCGCCAATTCTCTAGATTCGACGAATATCTCATGAAGACGGTCTCCCTCAGACCTCAGGAAGTCTCTTTCTTCTAGCATTGGTTTTACTTCTTCCCAGATATCGTCAGCTTCTTGGTGTGCACTTTTCATTGCTTCATGTTGTGCATCGGCTTCTGCCTTAAGTGTCTGAATAGTGCCTTCTAAATCTCCTAAATCGATATTTATGGCCTCAAACTCGGCAGCCTTTGGAAGTAGTTCATCTCTCCTGGAAGCCAAATTCTTGAGCTTTCTAAGGAGCCTGTTCTCGGCCTTGAGGGTCAGCGTACCGTCCGTCATCAGCTTATTTTCTATTTGAGAAATCTCAGCAATAGCTTCTGATAGTTCAACCACATCGGACTTTGCCTTTCCAGCTTCATTTCTTCTACCTTTCTTACTAGTTATGATTTCCCTAATTCTCGACTGAATGGCATCCCTCTGAGCCTGATGGGACTTAGCCCTGGCTCGGACTTCTTTCTGTTGTGATAATTTTTCCTCTATGCTAGACCTTATTTCCTTAGACTGCTCCTGAACTGAGTTTCTAGAATTGGCGGCCCTTCTAGCGTCTTCATTATGAGATGCCCTTTGATCCCTCATTCTCCTAAGTCTGGCCTCCATGGCGTGGAGCCTAGTCTTTAGGTCATCATCAGGACCCTTTTCCTCATCGTTCACGAC
>DALC01000041.1:6776-10245 GCA_002499325.1 Euryarchaeota archaeon UBA538 | reverse complement strand
CAACGGGAGGATATTATAAGTCAGTTAACTGAGTCTGAAAACAATAATTCTGCTCTTGAACAAGAGATTTCCGTACTAGATCTGTCGATCCTAGATTTGAATAGTCAAATAGAAGCTATAAATCAGGAGCTTCAGCGACGCCAGAATCAGATTTTACAACTCCAAGATACTGTTATGACTCTGCAAAATACGATGGATGCCCTTACTTATTCCACTTCCTTCAGTACCCAAAATTGTCCTTTGGATAATCCGGGATCTAAAATGAACATCGGTTATGATAATGGAGAAGGACTTGGAATAGCCGGCGACGGGATAATTACTTTCGATGAGATCCAATATATCGTAGGAGAGTGTCCTGGTAATTTCGGAAGAGTTTACAATGAAACTACCGAGGAACACGATTGGGGGCCACAAAGAACGGTAGTAATGGGAGGAATCCTTTACTTCCTAGCTGATGACGGGATACATGACTGGGAACTATGGAGGAGTGATGGAACTCTTTCCGGAACATACATTGTGAAAGATATCAGAGGAGAAGATTGCATTATGGCTACTGATCCCGATACTGGGGAACAGTATGAGGATTGTACCAATTGGGGATCCACACTTGATATCTCATGGGATAATATATTCAATGATGTGGAATTGGTTGCCGGTAACAATAAATTATTCTTCACAGCTTCAATGCACATGTATGCGGAAAATAATGGAGGTTTTCCTACTCTATGGGTCAGTGACGGCACAGAAGAGGGAACGAATGTTGTATACGATTTCTGGGGGGATTGGGATTACAATTGTAATGGTTGCGAATTTGATACTGCTGGCATTACTGAGTTGGTAGTGATTCCCGGTGAAGGCGGGGCATCTGATAGAGTCGTTTTTAGTACAATTCAGGCAATAGTTGGAATTGGTGAAGAAGGATATCCAAAGGGAGAAGAGCTATGGATAAGTGATGGTACCACAACAGGAACCCGGATGATTGCTAATATCGAGCCGGAGACAAGCTCATGGGTGGACGGAAACGGAGTGACACAGTGCTGTGCTGACTGGGATGGATCCGTACCAAGAGACATGGTTTTCAAGGGGAATCAAGTATGGTTTACAGCCCAGACAGAAAGCTACGGACGGGAATTTTACAGATTTGGATTGGAACTTGGAGGAGGATTGTTCCTGATTAAGGATATTAATTCCGGTGTTGAAGGAAGTAATCCAATGCTCATTACACCTGGATCGGGAGGAATCTACCTCTCAGCTAATGACGGAATTAATGGCCAGGAGCTACATTACAGTCAGGGAGATGCATTTTCAACTAATATCGTAAAAGATATTTGGCCCGGATTGAATAACTCAAGCAATCCGATGTGGTTGACAAAATTGGGTAGTGAGCTGATTTTCAGTGCAGATAACGGGGAAAATGGCAGAGAGCTGTGGATAACCGATAATACTGAAGAGGGAACAAGGATGATTAAAGACATAAATCCAGGAAACAACTCTAGTAATCCCACAGGACCTATGAAGGAAATGGGTGGCTTTGTTTATTTCTCCGCGAATGACGGAACTCATGGATGGGAACTATGGAGGACTGATGGAACCGAGTCGGGGACAACCATGGTCAGTGATATTCATGATGGCGAGAATGGAAGCTTGTCATGGGGATCTACTGCACATTGGCATGGAGAGTATACTATGGTTCACAACGGCCACTTCTATTTCTCTGCAAATGATGGAGAGAACGGGGAAGAGCTTTGGAGAACGAATGGGACCGATTCTGGAACAATGATGATAGTAGATGCAAACCCCGGAGAGGGAGGTAGCTGGCCATGGTGGTTCTCCATTGCAGAAGACAGATTATACTTCACAGCCTGGGATGGAAATTCAAGAGAATTATGGTTTTATTGGGATAATCCAGGACCTGTAATATCCTAATGCCTAGTGGGAATCGTCTTAAGTCTGAATTAATAAGAAATGGAGTTATGATTGGCATAATATTCAGTGGTGCNNTAATGAAGTCTACCAAAGATTCAACGTAGAGTAATACCCTTGGGAAAATTGAATTAATGACTTTATTTTGCTTTAACCATGGATGAATTCCTGATAAGATGTCATATGCAGCTACAGCAAGTATTCTGGCTTTGTGTGTGGATTTGTCGAGGATTCCAGTATATTTGGTATATCGTAGTGATGACATTTACTCTCATTACAGCCTGATAATAGTACTAGCTTTTTCTGCCCTTATCTGTGCTAGAATTGGCAAGAGATGGCTGAAATCGCTAAAGTCTGAATTAATAAGAAATGGAGTTATGATTGGCATAATATTCAGTGGTGCATTGTACTTGATTGAAGCATTAACCTAGATATCTAGGATAACTTGTGAAGTCCATCCCGGACCTTCAAAATCGGGTACTTCGGAGACTTTTCCACTAACTGTTACCCCCTCTGGAACCTCCTCGAGAATCAATTCGTGCATTGTGATAGCCTTTACTTCTATCTCCCTCTCTGCCAAGTCTGCGTCTATCCACGATACATGACCAGAGATATATTCATCAGAAACAGAAACAGAGACATCGACAAGCCACTGTCCTTCGCCATACCCCCTGTATAGGACCTCTTCTAGCCATCTGACTAGTCCTCTTTCTAGATCTTCGCCAATTATAGGAACAGCCCAGGTAGAGGTTTGTCTTGCAATTGAGTTAAGTTCGCTGATTGGTACTAGAAGCTGATATTCCTGTATGCCGAGGGTGGTTTCTCTAATGATGCTCTCTAATGTATCAGAGAAAGATCTGATTCCAACGTCAGCTGTAGTAGGAAATATCCACCATGACATAGAAACAACTCTCGGGACCTGAGATTCTCCGATGACCTAGTTGAACATGTCGCAGAGTTCGCCTTGGGAAGGGAAGCTAGTTGGGTCTTTCGGATGTGTATTCCATTTATTTTCGCACTTGTTGACGAAGCCATCGCCATCGGAGTCTACATTTGCGTCAGCCGGGTCCATCGGGTCGAAGCCAAAATAATATTCCCAACCGGCCCACATCGAGTCATCATCCTGATCTTGATGGTATACCTCTGATCCGTCTTCCCAGATATCGCCGTCAGTGTCTGGATTAACTGGGTTTGTACCATTCTGATATTCCTCGAAATTAGTGTAGTTCTCAAGATCATTGTAGAATCTTAATCCAGCCTCTGTCATATGATCAATATGGCACTCAGAATTCTGCGGATTGTTCCATCCTGGACAATACCTGTTCATAAGATTGGTACGGTTTAGTCCGTCTTCGTCGAAGTCCTCTTGTCCGTCATCTATCCCATCTAGATCGGAGTCGGGCATTCTGGGATCCATTGGACCTCTGGCACCCAGTGCGTCCAGGGTATTATTATCCACTAGGCCCATCATAAGTGACTCCTCGGAGTAGGTAACCTCCCAACCGTCTGGTAACTTATCGCCATCTGTGTCATGGGATACTGGGTT
>DALC01000041.1:1183-6371 GCA_002499325.1 Euryarchaeota archaeon UBA538 | reverse complement strand
AATGCCCACCTCCCTCCATCGGGGATGAAGAATCCTGAGATATTCAACTCCCAGAGGAAATATTCCGGATCAATTATTCCATCGTTATTCCTATCACCGGAGGAGGAGAAACCATCTAGATAGTTCTTCCAAATCCAACCACCGGGACCTAGACCACATTCCATCATTGAATCGCATCCGGGAGGTAGCCACCAGTCTGTTACCACCCAGAGGCTGTGACTATTGGTATTCTGCTGTACGGAATAAACTTGCATCTCCCAACCATCAGGTTGAGAGTCACCATCGGTATCATTGTTCAGGGGATTTGTTGCAGACTGCCACGGTCGAGGAATAAACAGTACTTCTCCACCATCGTTTAGTCCGTCGGCGTCGCTATCGGCGTTGTTAGCGTGAGTAATGTACTGGTCCTCTCCATCCACAACCTCCTCACCGTCCTCCAGGCCGTCATTATCTGTATCGAAGGCAGATGCATTGGTGTAGTATACGGAACCATTCCAGACAAATCCATCAACAGCCTCAGTAAAGTCCTCCAACCCATCAGAGTCAGTATCTTTGTCAGTAGCATTAGTGAATGTCTCAAAGTACTCCACAGCGTCAGATAATCCATCCCTGTCAGTATCAAATGCGCCGGGGTCACTTCGTACAATTACATCCCTGACGCCGTGATCGACAATTCTGATTGTCCACCCAATCACTTCGATTCCATCGATAAGGCCGTCTCCATCTGTGTCAGGAGAAAGTGGGTCCGTGGATCTGCCATCAACGGCTCCATCCCCGTCCCTATCCCTTGCATTGAACTCATCGAGATTTGTGAATCTTTCATCTTCCTCAACCACCACTACCAAGTCCTGTAGTCTGCTAGAAATTTCCTGTCCCACCTCCACATTGATATGATATACCCAACCGGCGGTGAGAGTCTTCACAGGTATGTTGACATACTCGCTGTCTTGGACTGTTCTAACATAGAGGATTGTCTTGTTCACTGTCACGTAATCCCCGATTTCAACCATTATTGATTGTACTGTTGAGACCCCTACCATGTCAGAATACCTGACGCCCCCGTCTCCATCTGAGTCGTAACCGTCGAAGTCTGGATCGTCATCGGCATTGCTACCGTCATTTGGATGTATACCACTAAGATACTCCCAGCCATCGGGCATTCCGTCATTATCAGTATCCAATTCTTCTGGATCAGTGAAATTTGATGGACCCCAGGTATAGGCGACCTCGTACTCTTCCACATTGTTCAATCCGTCTTCGTCTGGATCACCGAATGCATCAGTCGCATTGGACGGATCCAGAAGGTCACTGTAGCAGTACTCAAATCCATCTGGCATTCCATCGCCATCAGTATCCCAATCACTAGGTCCATTCAACCTTCCATCGCCATCCATATCTTGCTCGAACCAGGTTAGATCACCAGGCTCAGACATGAACTCACTGAATGGTGATTGAAGACTGATAGTTCCAAAAACTGGAACTCCGCAGTGAGTGCCTAATTCAATAAAACCGAATGCAATCTCATGTCTATCTGCAATTAGATCGCCGTCACTGTCCTCTTGGAGCGGATTAGTGTCATACCTCTCTTCAACGAAATTTCTCAGACCGTCGGGGGTTGGTTGCTCCAAATCCAACGCGGCATCGCAGGAAATCTCTCCGTCGGCATTAGCTACGAGAGCAAAGTCTTCTTTACTTAGCTCGTTCATTATCTGCTGTCTAGCATCTGGCCCTTGGCTGTTCACGGATCCATCTGGAGTTAGGAAATAACAGTCTCTATTGGCATTTAGAGGATCCAGTAACCGTAGGACGCCATTGGGCGTGATGATCTCGTGTACATGCATGGATTCCCACTTGTCATTCAAACCATCGTCATCTGAGTCACTGTCCATAGGCTTGGTCCCTAGCGCAGCTTCTTCGGTATTCGTCAAGCCGTCCCTATCTGGATCACCATAGGGGCCATTATCGGGATTGGGGAACGTTTCATTTTGTTCGCCTGTTTCATCTTCATTGTCAGTATCTGAGAATGGAATCTCAGAATCAGCGGGCTCCCCGTTGTCGAGTGGGTCCAATCCATTCCTGATTTCCCAGCCATCATCTAAGCCATCATTATCGGTATCAAACTCTCTCCAATCAGTACCATAAAGAGTCATTTCCATCCTATCTGGGATGCCATCGCCATCAGTGTCTGTCCCACCTTGTCCAGTGGATTCAATGTCTACAACATCTGACCCAGCTGGCTCAAAACCCCCTGACTCTGTTGTCGACAGCCCAGCCCCGATAATAGTGTAAATTCCGGCCAGACAGAGGGTTGCAACGATTGCAGTTACTGCATATTGGTTGTGATTCATGGCCATTAATACACCCCGGCCCCCTAGGGGGCCGACCCTTTGACATTAGGGACGGATATAACATTTGACGGCCCAGGATTATCTAGAAATGACGATGGAAGTTCTCTTTGGAGCTATATTCACCGTTACGACTCCCTCTTCTGAGCCAATCTTAATTCGGCCCTTTACACCTGTCGATCTTTCCCAACAACCAAGCAATATGCCTCCTGAAATAGCAGGGTGGAAGCACCCAACAATCTCTGAATTCAACTCTCCATTTTCCGAGTTTAGTTTTGGTTCGGATAGTCTTCCTAATCCTTGAAGGGAGAGGTTTCTGATGGATGAGTTTGTCCAGTCCTTTGCCTCTGAAATCATAACGTGCCTCTCACTATCCGAAAATAGTTGCCTGCATGAATCTGCAACGACCGTCCACCACATAGCTCTTTTTCCAACTACATCTTCCCAGAGGTAGTCCTCCTCGCGAGAATCTCTTATTGAGGCTATTTGAGCGAGTGTGAATTCTTCAAATCTCAAAATTAGGTCTCTGTGAATCATAATCTTTCTTTCGCCATCAATCTCCCATCCTCCCGATTCTAATTCCCTGATATCTTCCCACTGAAAGATACTAGAATTTTCTGTAAATTCATCAGAGGCATTCCAATTCTTTTTCATTTCCTTGGGAGATGGTATATCCACTTCATCCTCAGTCAGTTCGACCATCAATACATCCTTTGATTCGGACCATCTGAACTTATGTCTTTTTCCCGTAGCCACCTCCCAGGTACTAGCAATAATCCCTGCGTCTAAAGGGCCCGAACAAAATCTATTCACTAAAATAATGGTCTTTTCGGGAGAATCCTCTATAATTTCTATTTCACCTAAGCCCCTGCATAATCTTCCCTCTGAGAAATATTTCCATTTTCGTGGGTTCTTTCCTCGAGGAGAATCTTCCTGTAGAGACATAAGGAACTCCTCTGACTCAGAAGAAGCATGTGCTATTTTTCTACCAAGGCTGAGGCTTGTCTTCATCTCAAGATTTGAGAATAGCGTGTTGATCCATCTCGGACTCACCATCCATATTTTTTGACCGTTCCTATGTATATCGGATATTGAACCGTCCGGTTCTGATTTCCATCTTTCTTCTAAAATTTCAGGGAGTGATTTTTGTTTTCTGAAACGATCTAGTAATCCCAGATGATCAACCCCCTAGGAAATCAGAGATCCTGTTGAATGCCTCGTCTAAGATTTCAATCGGGGGCAGGCATACCATTCTGAAGTGGCCATGACCGTACTCGGGAGAAAATCCTGATCCATGCACGACTAATACGTGTTTTTCTTCGAGTAGGCGTAGCACGAATTTTTTATCATCAGATGATAGCTTGTCGTCAGAAATTCTGACGAATAGGTAGAATGCCCCCCCTGGGGCCTCGCATTCAAGACCTTCTATTTGTGAAATCCTGTTGATGCAATAATCTAGTCTCTCCTTTATCCTACTGCGGTGACCTTTGATCCAATCTGTATCATCTGTCAGACCTGCAAGATAACCAAACTGAGCTGGAGTGGAGGCACAGAGTCTACTCCTTAGTAGCCTCTCAACTCCATCGCGGACCAAACCTAGCTTGCCAGACGGGTCGTGCCATGCCATATACCCTATCCTCCAGCCCGGAGCGAAGTAAACTTTTGAAACTCCATTCAAGGCCAAAACTGGAACTTTTTTCGACCGTGCCGCTACTGATACGAATTTATTTGTAAAATCCAAGCCATCATAGATCTCATCTGCTATTATGGTACATTTTGGCCACTGCTCGGCAATATGAATTAGGCTGTCTATCTCCTCAACGGATGCGACGTTTCCGGTCGGATTGTTCGGATTGATTAGTACAAGTAGGCGGACGCTTTCATCCATTTTTGATTTGATATCGTCTAGATCGATGCGCCATCCATCGCTTGGATCAAGGCGGTATTCTACGGTTGTGGCGCCATACATCTGTGGATAAGCCATGTAAGGGGGGTAATGTGGGCCTGGAGCCAATACTTTGTCTCCGGGCTCTAAGAACGATGCGAAGATAATCTGTAAAGCCTCAGTAACTCCATGTGTTACATAGACATCGTCCATTTCGCAAGCCCAGCCTTTTTTGTTCTCTGATACTGCAATAGCCTCACGTAATTCTGGGATCCCGTATGAAGGACCATATCCGTTTTTTTGATCGTCCAGAGCATCCTTGTACGCACTGATCATGTGCTTGGGAGTCGGAAGGCCATCAAACGCCAATGGGTCTCCTACATTCATTCGTATGATTTCATGACCTTGTTTCTCGAGTTCTACGGCTGGGACCACTACGTCCCGAATGGCATACTCTATTGCGGCGGCGCGAGCTGAAACATCGATTATCTCAACCATGGTCTCACAGCCCTAGGAGTGTATTTGCAGCTTTAAGTGCATTTGGGATGCCATCTCCGTTTGTCCCTCCCCCTTGAGCCATGGTCGGTCTGCCTCCACCACTGCCTCCAATATGTCCTGAGATGGCATTTAGAATCTCAACGGCATTGTGTCTTTCTGAGGCGATAGAGTCTTCAGAACATGCTACAATTAACTTTCCGCCTCCTATTCTGGATCCGAGAATGGCCAGAGTCGGAGTTTCTGTGTCTCGAGTTAGCTGAGATAGCATAGTCATCATCTGCTTCATTTCACCGTCCACTTCCATGATGACATATCTGACTCCATCTACCGTCACCGAGTCATCACCACTCCCAGTTGTCCTCAGTCTGACGATTTCCGCTTCAAGCGATTCGATCCTCTTCTGTTGGGATTTCCATTCCTCGAAAAACCTAGAAACTGCCTTAGGTAAGTCGTCTGAATG
>DALC01000041.1:0-813 GCA_002499325.1 Euryarchaeota archaeon UBA538 | reverse complement strand
TCCCTCGACGTCTCCCCTGCCACAATTTGCAGACGCTCTACCCCGTCTTGTACCTGACTGGCCTTTAGTATCCTAAGCTCCCCGATATTGGATGCTTGGTCGTGATGCGTCCCTCCGCAGGCCTGTGTGTCAAAGTCTCCAATACTGATAACTCTGATTCTATTGTTTTTCGGAGGTCCACCTTGATAGATTTCGAATCCATACTTCCTATCGGCTTCTGATCTCTGTAAGACCTCTTTCCTAATTTTTGGATTTGATTCAACAATATTGTTTGCCATATCTTCAATGGCCTCTATTTCTTGTCTGGTCAATCTTGAATGATGAGTGATATCCAATCTGGCATATCTTGCACCCTTGTTGGATCCAGCTTGCCATATATGGGGACCTAGAATATTCCGAGCCGCGCCTCCGACTATGTGTACCGCGGTATGGTGATCCATCAATTGTTTTCTTCTATCCCAATCTAGAATTCCCTTTACCTTGCCTGGGGCGAGTGGGTTTTCCGTGAAGTGGAATATTACTCCATCTTGAGATTTAGTATCTAGGACCTCGTACTCATTGCCATCCTGTAAGAGTCGTCCTTGGTCACCTAATTGACCACCTCCTTCTGGATAGAATAATGTCCTATCAGTCACCACAGCATATGAGGGAATAGATTCGACCTCTCCAGAGAATGTTAATCTTGAAATCATATCTTTTGTCAGGGGGATGCAATGTAGTACCTCAGCTTGAAATTCCAGAGCACTGGTATCCTCATAGAAATCTGGCTGAGTAGCTTCTATGTCACTTATTTCGAAGACTGCTTTCCTATCT
>DALC01000078.1:20743-21778 GCA_002499325.1 Euryarchaeota archaeon UBA538 | reverse complement strand
AGTGAGTGATATATGAAAGTAGCATTGTCTCCCCTTGAATTGATGAATTGTGTACGTGAAATTACATTACCCATGGAGCGGTTGAACCTTATGGGCATTACAACCATGTTGAATATTGATAGCAGAATAGAAACGATCAGAGCTAACGTAGTAGGGGTTTCGAGGATTGCAAACGCAACAAATATCGCAATGATGAAACCAAAATTTACAGCGAAATCAACGAATAGTCTTAGAGTTGCTCTGGCGCTTCCCACTTCATCATAACCTTCAGGTATGACTTTTGGCGGAGATTTGGGCCTCTTCTCTCTACGTGCCCTGGGCTTCCGAGGCTCTTTCTTCTTCTTGGCGGCCGCTTTGGCTTCCTTCTTCTTAGCACGTCTTGACTTAGAAGCTACGGGCGCTGGTTCAGCCTTAACGGGAGTGGGCTTTGTGACTACTTCATCCTTCTTGTCTTCTTCTGAAATCTTTCCTGCTTTCTCCAATAACCCCATTTTCGCACCTCAATTATTTAATTTCATGAATAAATCTCGCCCATCTCTTGATAGATTGCAAAACCAGGTGAAGCAACGAAATCTCCGATCTTTTCCTCTGGGAGCTCCCCCAGTACTCTATTTATCATAGAGAAAAACTCTGACTTTGTCTCATCATCGCATTCGGTTGGATCCTCGCCGACCTCTTGGAAGAGGGGGAAGTCGTCTGAGGAGACAAATGAGTTAATGAAATCCTCATCCATATCACCGAGGAGATTGTTCACGATTTCGAAGAACTGTGGGAATAAATCTGCCGAGTCCTCTTCGATTTCTTTAACCTGGTCTCCTGATTCTTGTTCGAGATCATCATCAGGAGAGGAAATTAGCTCTACGGTTGGCTTAATTGCGAGTAGGTCTTGTTGTTGCTTTTTTCTGAGTACAATAATCTCCCTATCTAGTTCTGAGCCGAATCGATCAGAGAACCTATCCATCAGGGAACCCACCTGTCCAGACGAGATTCTGTCTATGTGTCCATACATGCTATCCCTACTCTCTATTGTTGGGG
>DALC01000078.1:10369-20331 GCA_002499325.1 Euryarchaeota archaeon UBA538 | reverse complement strand
TCATTTTCAGATTTAGGGTTTTCATTGGGTTCGACGGGTGGTGGTGGAGGTACTGGAATGGGAGGGGGAGGGGGTAAATTGAGTCCTGGCGGGGGTGGTGGCAAGGGCATTCCATTGGGCCCTACCAAAGATTCTTCATCGTCCGGCATACTCGTCTCAGTTGATTTCCGGGACTCTACACTATTCAACATTCTGTGATTTAGTATGCTTAAGTGCCTGCATTAGTGCATGATTGCCCAGCCTTTGAGCCCAAGAAAAGTCGCCATGGACTCATGAACTTCGAACACGTCGCCCGAAGATCCTGAAACTTCCTGGCCGGATATCCTAGTTGTCACATCATCGACAATTAATTCTACTTTACAACTATTCTGGGTACTGAAAACAGAAGACTCTGCCATAGCATCGAATGAGTTATTTCTTCCCGGCTCCAATCTAGAAAGTGGGAACTCTGTAACTCTGAGTCCTGATTTTCCATGTAGGCTACCAACCCATCTGATAACTCTCTTGACATCTACTGTCACATTTTCATCGGTCTCACCGACGGCTAATGGAGCTCCCTTGACCAATTCCCAAAATGCCTCATTGAGTTTCTTAGTCGTGAAAACGGGCCTACTGTTATTTTCCCTCAATCTTTCTATTCTTCCTCCGGAAATAGATTCAGAGGCCAATTTCTTGATTTGTTCCTTGGAACATGAGAAGTCCCTTGATTTGAGACTTGAATATAACCGATTTATGGATTCTGCAGAATTTTCCCCTGATGAAATATCAGCTAGTGTTCCAACTATATGGTCGAATCCCAGATCAATCCTTTCAGACCATCCGATTTTAGGCCCTGACATTACAGATTGAATATCAATACCGACGCCAGTAATGTAGTTTACCAGCTCCCTCCTAGCATTTGAATCAAGATGCATCAGAGATGGGTCCCTGACATGAATATGGAATCCTCTATGACCTGAGAAGGTTGTCTGTACATATTTCTCGTCAAATCCAAACTCTGGATGAAGGAAGTCTGACCAAAGACTCCATGCCTGTTCCTGAATTTTCTCCATCATTCCTGGGAAGTCATTATCTGAAACACCCGGAAGATGATCTCCATCGAGATCGAAGATTAAATCTGCACCTAACCAGCCCTTCTCAGCCATTTTTCTCTGGCTGGGGTCATTGTAGTATGCTGTACTATGAAAACATGAATGTGGGGATCTTGTCTGTAAATACTTCAGTAAATCTATCTTTGTGGGTAGGGCTCGGTGTCTGTCGGGGGGTTTAGAACCCCAGGGAATGAACATCCACTCCCTTGAGCGGAGTCTTGGGGGCGTCCACAAATCGTCAGTAGACAAGGAACGATAGTAGTCCCCAAATCTAAGTGCGTACCTACTCCAACCGATGGCCACGTTACCTAGGGGAGACAGTCCTTCATGAAGGTGCCCATCATTCCAACGGTAGCTTGGATGGGACTTCTCGAGAATCAGTAGCGGAGCCCTGGCCCATTAGTTCCACGTATGCCTCGTAGCATACGTATTTGTCGTCTACAACTATGGCTTCTGAGAATGTAATCGGCTTACCTGTGACGGAGCAGATAGGACCGAGCTGTCCTGTGGCCGTGGATAGCTTGTCGGGGTCTGGCATGACCATTCGTCAGGGTAGCGATTATTCACTCTTACTACAGAGAGTTATGACACGGAGGAATTTTGAATCGCCTTGCATGCGGCTGTACATGAGCGATGAGACAGTGTACAGAGTTGGACACTCTCCCGACCCAGATGACGCATTCATGTTCCATGCAATGACAACAGGCGCCATAGACACTGATGATAGGAAATATGAACACGTTCTGTTGGATATAGAGACTTTGAATCAGCATGCAATTAATGGTGACTACGAGGTTTCTGCAGTCAGCATACACTCTTTCCCCAACATTTCTGATAAGTATCATTTAATGAACTGTGGAGCTTCCATGGGAGAGGGATACGGACCAATGATAATTTCTAAAGAAAAAATGACCGTAGAAGAAGCAAAAAACAAGGTTTTCGCTATTCCTGGTGTTGGAACTAGCGCCTACCTATCACTAAGGTTAGCCCTAGGGGATGTTGACTACAAGGTGGTGCCATTTGATGAAATTATGCCGTCAGTTAAGAGTGGCGAGTACGACGTTGGAGTCATTATTCATGAAGGACAGCTAACTTGGAAGAATGAGGGGGTCAATCTTGTTCTCGATCTGGGAATTTGGTGGAATGAGAAGACTGGTCTTCCTCTACCTTTGGGAGGCAATGTGGTGAGGAAAGATCTAGGATTGGAAATGTGTGGGAAAATTACAGAAGATGTAAGAAATAGCATTGAGCACTCACTCTCAAACCCTGAAGATGCATTGGAATTTGCCAAGGAATGGGGAAGAGGGATAGATGATGAAACAAACGAGGAATTCGTCGGTATGTATGTGAATAAACGGACCCTTGACTATGGAGACGACGGTAGAGAAGCTATACGATTATTCCTCAGAAAGGGTCAAGAAATAGGTATGGTCAGATCTAATTTGGATGTAGATTCAATTGTTTTCGTTGGTTCGGGTGAATAAACATGAATGAAAAGAGACCTGAAGTAAGTGAATTTGATTCTGTAGATCCCGCCCCACCAAGTACTGTTAATGACGTCTCTAGACTTCGGGCAACTTTATGTGATGAAGAAGAAAAGATGTTTCAGAGAATGAGGGCTCTGTTTGCACTCAGAAATATCGGTGGAAATGATTCAGTAGATGCTCTGGCGGCCGCCTTTTCATCATCATCGGCCCTTTTGAAACATGAAATAGCATATGTAATGGGCCAAATGCAAGATTCAGCAGCGGTACCTTACTTAATTGATAGGCTGGAAGATTATGGAGAGGATGTAATGGTCAGACACGAGGCAGCGGAGGCTCTGGGGGCGATAGGCGATAGGACAGCTTTGAGCGTTTTAGAGAGATTCAAGGATGACAAAGATATCGTCGTCGCAGAGTCGTGCGAAGTAGCACTAGACCTACTAGAATGGGTTTCCAGCAGAAAGCTGAATTATTCAGATTGAGGTTCGAGCCAGACAGGGGGCTCAGACATCCCACATGCCTCTTTTAAGAATAAAAGGAGGCCGTCAATATCATCTTGGGACATTCTATTCCTTACCTCCTCTCTAAAATAATCTTCAACCCTTCTTTCTGGAAATCCAAGTTTTTTAGATGTTCGGGATATAACAGAAGCTCTCCATTTTGGATCGTTTTCAAAGAGCTCTACTTGCTTAATCATTTCAGAATGCGCTTCCCTCAAAGTATCTTCTGGGGAGTCCCTTCTAGCTACAAACACTCCAAAGACCATTGGTAGACCTGTAATTCTAGTCCATTCGGCTCCTAAATCCATTTTCACTAATTCTGGATGGGAAATAGATGCTAAAATCGCTCTATCGCCAATAAGAAGAGCCCCATCGCATTTTTCTAACATGATATTTATATCCGGTCCAGTCTCGATGAATTTCGGATCTAGACCACGGTTCTTGATAATCCAACTTAGTAATACCTTGGAGGTTGAAGAGTCAGTTGGTAGGGCAATATCCCTCATATTTTCTATCGGACGATTGCCGAAAAGCAGTACAGAGCCAACCTCGCCATTACTGACTATGCCTATATCCGGAAGTAACATTAGTTTTCCACTATTAGAAGCATAATCTGCAGATGGGATAGGGGCTGCGATACAGTCCCTTCTCATCACATGGCCAGTTAACCAGGCTGGTGGCGCTGAGAGGATCGTCCATTTAGGGCTAATTCCATCAAAAATAGGGTCGCAGTTAGAAAAAGATACCCTGCCAATTACGTCCTTCCAACTCATTTAAGGAACCTCGACTGTGATGACAGGGAGAAAATGGGAGGGTTTTCCTTCCGGAGGATCGACTATCTCAAATTGTGAGTAAGTGGAGTTTCTCTTTACTGGTGTGGCACCAGATGAGACCACCATTCTGGCTAATTGTTCTGAGCTGGTGGTGAGGCTTGTCTTACTTCCGGCTTCATGCATTATTTCTTCATGACCAACTGTTCCATCAACATCGTCTGCGCCACAATTTATTGCATATGACGCGAGTTTATCTCCAATATTCATTCTATATGCCTTGATATGTGGTATATTGTCCAGCATTAGCCTAGAGACAGAAATCATGCGTATTATCTCCTGCCCAGTGGCGAGCTGTGCTTCGGGCAGTCTTGTCTTATCCGGCAAAAATGGATAAGGGACAAAACACTGAAAGCCTAATGATTCGTCTTGTTGTTCTCTAAGTCTCAACAAATGGTTGATTCTGTCTTCTATAGATTCAACAGTACCAAACAGCATTGTACAGTTGGTAGGAATTCCTAACGAATGGGCCACCCCATGAATCTCCAGATACTCATCTGAAGATTCCTTGCCCATACAAATACGATCTCTTACACTATCCACAAGAATCTCTGCACCTCCTCCCGGTAGTGAATTAAGACCTGCCTCTGAAAGCCTAGATAGGGTCTCAGAGAAGGAAAGAGAGGACCTTGATGATAGATGCTTTATCTCGACTGCAGTTAGGGCTTTGATGTGAATATGTGGAAATTCATCCTTTAGATTTGAAAACAGCTCACAATATTCAGCAACGGTCCATGTTGGATGTAATCCGCCAACTGTGTGAACTTCATCTATCCTGGTTGCGTAGGGCCTGACTCTCTCAAGATACTCATTGACGCTCAACGAATATGCATCTGGATGTCTTGGACCCTTTCTGAATGCGCAAAACCTACAAGCCAAAACACATACATTAGTGGAGTTAACATGAAGATTCTCATTGAAAAACACAAAATCCTGAAACCTAGCTTTCTTCACCATATCAGCCAATGAGGTTACTGAGTTGAGATTCGGGTTAACCATCAGTCTTACACCCTGATCGAAGGTTAAACGGCCTGTTGAAATAAGCGTCTCGAGACACTCTAGAGTTACATTATCTGTGGAAACTGCTAATGGAATATCCATGCTTGAAAGCTCAGCTCTCCAGTCCGAATTAGAAACTGCTACGGCGTCGAGCGTCATAGTAACGATTGTTGGTCGGGTATCGACATCATAAGAATTCGTCTGCCATCGTGAAGCGACGACTCCGGAAAGCATCATTAGTTAGATTTTCTAGCAGGCATGTGAATTCCGTTACCCGAACTTCAGTGATGGACAACATTCAGCTGGAGGAGTTGGCCCGTCAATGCAGGAGACACATAGTCAGAATGATTCATTCTGCTGGTGCAGGCCATCCCGGAGGATCGCTCTCTGCCATTGATATTTTGGTAGCACTGTATGCAAATAAATTACGATTTGATGTAGAAAATCCTGATTGGGAAGACAGGGATAGGTTTGTCATGAGCAAGGGCCATGCTAGCCCTGCTGTTTACTCCATCCTACATGAAGTTGGATTTATCTCTGAGGCAGATATGATGTCTTTTAGAAAAATGGGCTCTGTATGTCAGGGACATGTAGATATGAAGTGGACTCAAGGAGTTGATTTTTCTGCTGGTAGTTTAGGAATGGGGCTATCTTTTGGCCTTGGGTGCGCTCTTGCAGCAAGGATGGACTCCAGTGATAGAGATATTTGGGTCATGGTCGGAGATGGGGAGATACAGGAAGGGCAGTTTTGGGAAGCCGTGATGGCCGCAGACTTCCACTCAGTCGGAAGATTGAATCTAATTGTCGATAGGAACCGAATACAGAATGATGATTTTGTTGAGGTTCAAATGGAAGTGGGAGATGTTGCGAAGAAACTCTCATCTTTCGGTTGGGATGTCAGAGAAATTGATGGTCACTCGATGGAAGAGGTAGTTTCTGCATTAGAGTGGTCATCGAAAAATATTACTTCTCCAACAGCAATTATAGCACATACAATCAAAGGAAAAGGAATATCATTTATGGAAAATAATCCATCATTTCATGGTAAGGCACCCAATGATGAAGAGTTGCGAATGTCATTGGAGGAGTTGTCATGAGTGCCCCTTCCACAGGTGGTGCATCCAGAGACGGATATGGTTCGGCTCTGCTAAGATTATCCAGAGATCCCAGAGTGGTTGTCTTGGAAGCAGATCTTGGAAAGTCTACAAAATCTTGTCATTTCAGAGAATTATACCCTGAGAGAACAATTTCTCTGGGTATTGCAGAGCAGAATATGGTCCTAGTGGCCTCCGGCATGGCATCATCTGGGAAAGTTCCGTTTGCCAGCACATTCGCAATTTTCACAGAGAGAGGTTTCGAACAAGTCAGGAACGGTGTTGCTAGGCCGGGATTAATAGTACATTTGTGTGGAAGTCATGGAGGCGTGCACACTGGCACAGATGGCAGTAGCGCACAATCAATAGAAGATTTAGCCCTCTACAGGACCATACCTGGAATGACAGTAATGCACCCTTGCGATGATCTATCGGCCGAAGAACTGACGGTACAGCTTCTTAATCACGGTAATCCATCATATACAAGGACGGCAAGGAACAAAACTCCCCGAATGTACAATCAAAAAACCTGTAAGAGTTTGAAAATTGGAAAGGGTTCGGTTCTAAGAGAGGGAGGCGACGTGGCTATTATTTCCTGTGGAGTGATGGTATCTGAGTCGATGAAAGCCGCCGAATACTTATCCTCCAAAGGCATAGAGGCCACAGTAGTAGACATGCATACACTCAAACCACTCGATACAGAATTGATTGACGAACTAGCAGGAAAATGCAAGGGACTGGTAACAGCTGAAGATCATTCAGTCATTGGAGGATTGGGAGGTGCCGTTGCTGAGCATCTCTCATACAGTGGTGGCACCCCTCTGAGGATGGTGGGAGTATCTGATAGGTTTGGCGAGAGTGGGACTCCTCAAGAGCTGATGGAATCTATGGGGATAACATACGGAGATATTGCTAACTCGTGTGAATCATTAATGTCCTGAATCGTAATTAATTTAATCATTCATAGGGTTTCATTCATGAAGTATCTATGCGACCGCACTCTATGGATGCCTCTGAAAGAATAAAGGGAGTTCTAGATGGTTCGATACAACCTTCTGAAATCAGTGGTGACGAAGAGCTCTACTTCATGGCTGAAAGAATCTATGGAAGGGAAGCTTTGGAGACCATGGGAGTAGATCCCCCAGTAAAGCCTCCAGAACTTAGAATCACGACATTGAACGGCAATGGTGGAGTTGAAATGCCTAATGCTGAAAGTCCGCATGAGTCGGGAAAAAATCAAAAAATTAAGGTTAAGAGAAGACGTTTATTCATCCCTCTGATCATGTTTTTGTGCCTGGTTATTTCATCCTACAACGTGTCTTTTGGGTTGGGTTCGGTTATCACATTGTGTTCGGAGGAGGAGCCGATACAGGAGCTTGAAATGAGCACGTCTTCTCACCTTAACGAGAATGGTACTTTGTATATTGTTTGGAATATGTATGGATTGAACAACTACTCAGAGTATGTTCTTGAGTGGAGTGTTTCTCAAAATGGATCTAGTGTGGTGGTCGAAGAAGGAATTAGTTCATGGAACCTTTCTGAATCTGCACGAATCACCTCATTTAATTGGATAATAGAAAATCCTCCTTACTCATACCTGTCTACATTATCTGAGGATGGCGTTCCTGTAGCGTGGTCTAATGGCTCCGGAGAGCAAGTGATTAGTGTGCTTACAGAATCTGGAGAGCAGAGTACTTATTGTAACGATAATACAAGATTAATTTGGACGGAATATTCAAACTTGGAGAGTAAAGAAGCATGGGGCGAGGCAGGTACAGGAGACATAATAGACGGTGCTCTGATTATGACGTTTGTAGGATTGTTGTTAATCACAGCCAGAAAAAGAGCCTAGTACATTCTAGCCATGTGATGTTTGTTCGTAGTTTGTTTTCCGGTAATTATGCAATTCCTAGGCTCTGAGTATTTATCAACGCATTCGCCTAGCATGGTCAGTCCAGAAAGCTTCTCGATGACCTCAGCGTCGGAGTCGTTCCCACAGAAAGGAAAGGAGTAAACTGTGCCATCATTTAGAGGAGATGAAAAATCATGGCCATCTTCCGACTTGATGATATCTGGAAGTTCAACTACCAGGCTATTGAATACTTTATTTGCCCTCTCTCTGAGTTCATTCGAAACGGAATCCAATGCAGTGACTATGGATTCCTCCAGATTTGCTAGGTTAGCTTCGTACTTCTTGCCGGTTCTCTCTGTAATAACGAAGCTACCAGAGTCAATATCTCGGGGCCCGAGTTCTAACCTAATCGGGACACCTTTGATCTCCCAGTCAAAATGTTTCACGCCAGGCCTGACATCTCTATCGTCGAGGTGTGTCCTGATACCAATTTTTCTGAGACGCTCATTAATTATGGAGATCTCGGTCAACACATCATCACGAACGTGTGCTGCGATGGGCAGAAGAACTACTTGGAAAGGGGCGATTGCAGGAGGCATTATCAGTCCCTGATCATCTCCATGCATCCCCACTACAGAACCCAACAATCTCTCAGACATACCAAATGTAGTTTGGTGGCAAAATTTAGTTTCACCATCTGAGTCTTCATACTTCAAATCGAATGCCTTTGCCCATTGATCACGATAATGGTGGTATGTAGCAACCTGCAAGGTCCTACCATTAGGCATTACAACATCAGCGGCCATGGTGTACCAAGCACCAGGGAACGTGTCCCAAATTGGTCTTTTAGATACTAGATTAGGGAGGCAGAGATCGTGCAAAATACTCTGGACCATATTGGCATCCTCGGAGATCTGTTCTGTAGCTCCCTCCTCGTCCGCATGTACGGTGTGTGCCTCGAAAAAGTGGATTTCCCTGACTCTAATGAATGATCTAGTCTGTTTAGTTTCGTAGCGGAAAGTATTGACAATCTGAAAGGTCTTCAAAGGGAGGTCTGTATGGCTTCTGACCCATAGGGAGAACATTGTGTACATAGGAGTCTCAGAGGTCGGTCTAAGAAACATCGGAGAGTCTAGCTCGTTTTCTCCTCCATGGGTTACCCAGTATACCTCTTTCTTGAAGCCCGAATCTTCTTCATCCATTCTGAGTTCTGATGGGTCAACTCCAGCTTCTCTGGCGGCCTTCAATCTAGATACTAGTTTGTTCTCCTTATCCAACAAATTTTCTGGCACCAGTAGAGGGAACCTATGTTCGTGATGATCGGTCATAGACATCTGATTTCTCGTAAGGGAGTCGATAAGTGACATTGCCCTCAAGCCATACGGCTTCCAAACATCCATTCCCTTAATTGGATATCTTTTGTCCACTAAGTCAGCTATCTCCACGATAGATGGATACCAAGAGTTGAATTCAGACTTTGGAGGAATTCCTCTCTTAGCCTTCCCAGGGTTGCCCATGTATCGCCGTGTGCGGTGATGGTTTGAATAATTCGTATCATGGTGCCGTTAATTCGCTATTAATGACTCGATTATCCCACAAAGAGAAGTAAGATCTGATATTTCTGAACTTTTTCCCGTGGAATCTAGTATCCAGGCCCTTGGAGATTCAGGATTGTTTAGGTCCTCTAATCTATTTGCGATAACGGCATCCAAAGAATATCGGGAAATCTGTGAGGAAGCTTTCTCAAGTAGTTTTTCCAAATCTATATTGCTTTCTAGTTTGAATCCGATGGAGTAACACTGACCTGTTGCGTTTAATATTACAGGAATGTGCTTTTGAGTAGGATCCATTTTAATTTGAATTTCTTCTTTGGTGCTTGGTATCTTACCTTCGGAAGGCTTCGGGACATAATCTAGTACTGCGGCCGAAAAAATCCAAACTTCTGGTGTAAATGAGGAGGAGATATTGACTGCTTCTTCCAACATTTCGATTGGGTGCTCGGTGTACTTTACTTTTGGTAGATTGAAATTGGGATAGTATTGGGTGCGACCCGCTATGCAGAAAACATCATGACCCATTCTGTAAAGGTATTCTGATATTGACCAACCTGTT
>DALC01000078.1:1540-10064 GCA_002499325.1 Euryarchaeota archaeon UBA538 | reverse complement strand
CCTGTTGTTCCTGTAGAATGATTGATTATGCTACGAACATCATCTATGGGTGCAATATTCGATCCCAGAGTAATTGCTATTCTCTTTCTATTGGGAAGGTCGGAATTTAGGATATTGCTGAATTCTGCGACTATCCTGATATGACTTGGTTGCTTTATTTTTCCCTCCTTCTCATGGTCGATAATGACATGTGATCCTTCTGAGGATAACTGAGAAAGGATTTCACTAGTAACTGGGTCATCAAAAAGATCTGAATGCATAGAAGGAACGAAAATTAATGGCGTACCTTTTCCTCTTGCTGCAGAAAGAGCCATCATCACTGGAGAGTCGATAATCCCATTCAGGTGCTTAGAAATTGTATTTCTAGTTGCAGGGGCGACAATGATTCCATCATAGTCATCTAATTGCGACATTGAAGAGTCCCAATTAGATATGATATCACTATTCGATCCCCATGATAGAGCTAGTGGAGTAATTACCTTCGTAGCCTCCTTTGTCATCATCGGGGAAACAAGCGCACCGTGTCTTCTGAGCTCTCGACAAAGTTTGATTGATTCTACTGCAGCTATGCCTCCGGTTACTGCTAACAAGACCTTACGACCAGCCAGAGAATTGCTAAGTTGGCTGACGCCTGTGTCTCCGGCCATGGCTTCCGATTGCCGAGTGATTCATGAGTGCGTCGCTCCCGCGAATGTTTGAGACTATGACTCGGGGCATGCTTTCTTTAACCCGACATATATCCTTTTTACTCATCATTCTGGCCATTGTTCAAGTTCTAGTGATCTTTAGCTTGCCGTACGACAGGTCAATATTTTTCATCTTTCCAATGATATTCGGTATGATCATGTTACCTGTTTCGATTACAGGTGCAGTTCTACTACGTCTTCGTAAGAGCCCAGGCATCTTCTTATCCACAATTTCCTTAGGCGCATTGGGAATTTGTTTCATGTTCGAAGGTTTCCTAGTAATGGTATTGGGCCCCTCTGCTATTGTCGGAGCCTTGTATGTACTTCTTGGTATTTCATCAGTTAGAAGGGTAAAACCACTCAACAACGTTTCATTCAGAGGGTGGTTTGAGGGAATAAGTAGCTCTAAAGATACTGTTCTGGCAGATGAGGAGGTAATGTCAATGTGCCCCCATTGCTCCAGTATCCTAGCTGTAATACCATCTCTACTTAGCGAAGAGGATAAGTGTCCAGAATGTGATGGCAGACTCGTTCTCTAGGGCCTTTCAAGTACGATTGTGATGCCCATTCCTCCACCTATACACATTGTCGCTAATGCCCTCTCTGAATTGGTTCTGTCCATTATGGATGCGGCCTTTCCAACAATTCTCGCACCAGAAGCTCCAAGAGGATGACCTATTGAAATGGCTCCTCCATCGATATTTACCTTGTGATAGTCAATCGACAATTCATTAATCACAGCTATACTTTGCGAGGAAAAGGCCTCATTGATTTCGAAAACATCGACATCGTCGATATTCCATCCTGAAAGTTCGAGTGCTTTTTGAGTCGATGATATAGGTCCAATTCCCATCATGTTTGGAGGGCATCCGGTGACGGCACTGGTGACTATTCTTGCTAATGGTTCCAATCCATTCTTTTCAGCAAATTCAGAGCTACAGACTAGCATAGAGACCGCTCCATCTGTCAAAGGCGATGATGTGGCCGCTGTCACTGAACCATTATTTTTGAATACTGGGTTTAGTTTAGACATTGCATCCAAGGACGTGTTCCTTAAGCAACCATCTTCATCTATTACACCCTCATCTGAATTTATAGGACAAATCTCAGATTTGAAGTAACCGTTGTCTCTAGCATAGATTGATTTCATATGCGAATCTAGAGCAAATTCTTCTTGAGAAGATCTAGAAATATTCCACTTCTCGGCTACATTCTCTGCTGTAATTCCCATATTAATGTAAGCGTCTGGAAACACTTTCTCAAGATCAGGGTGCGGGCTCCAATTGAATCCCCTTCTCTTGATTCTACTCATTGACTCTATGCCTCCGCACAGAAAGCAATCTCCCCAACCACTCTCAATGTTTGAGGCGGCGACAAGTATAGCCTGCATTGATGACCCGCATAGCCTATTGATGGTCATCCCGGGGACCTTGTCTGGCATTCCGCCGAGAAATGTAAGTAGTCTACCAATATTGTATCCCTGTTCTCCTTCGGGGTATGCACAACCTACTATGATATCATCAATTTCGTCTAGGTTGATGGGATTCCTATCCAGCAATGACTTGGTGACTTGGCCTAATAATTCATCCGGGCGAATTTGTGACAGCTTTCCCTTATGTGATCGATGGAAAGGGCTCCTCATCCAATCGACTATTACAGCTCTCACGTGTGTTGGAGGCAGAAGAGGGAAATTAATGCTTGGTGGTTAAATCAATGTAGGCCTCCGACCGAGAGGTTCTTGAGATGACTTCAACTGGGAGGGATGATAATATGATTAGAGAATGTATCAAACCCGGGTGTATCAAGTATTTTGCGGATGATGATCTATGTCCTGCGTGTAACGACGAGGGTAAGTTCATCATGAGGGGGAATGAGAGAGATTCACTGGCCAGAAGATTAGCTTTAGCTCTGAGGCACGCTCCTGAGAAATTTGATTTGGAGATGGATATCAATGGCTGGATAGACATCAAGGACATTATCAGGCAGTTCAAAAGGTCCAATGAGAGGAGATATCATTGGTTGAGACCTCATCACTTTAGGGCAATTGCAGAGACCGACCCAAAGGGAAGATACGAAATTAGAGGCAATGTAATCAGAGCTACCTATGGACATAGTCTAGAAATTGAGTTGGATCTACCGACTGATAACATACCCCCCTCTCTGTTCTATCCCTGTTCTCCAGAAGAGGCAGAAAATCTTCTCGAGGTGGGCATTACCCCCAGTGGAAGATCTCATGTTCATCTTTCAGCCACAGTAAGATCGGCCGCCGAAGCTGGTAAAGTCCACCACAGCAGTCCTTCAATCTTGGAGGTGGATACTGCATCCATGGTCGCATCAGGGGAGACGGTATGGCATGCAGGAGTTACCGTTTACTTGGTAGAATCAGTGCCGGGAGAATACTTGAGCATACTACCGTACGATGACCCTGAGTTCCAACTGGCCAGAGCAAAGTGGGATGAAGAAGAGTAGTTAATTCTCTTCTCCACATATGGGACAGAAACTGAGATCTTCTACTAAATCAGAGGAGCATTTGACGCATTTCTTGCCATCCTTGGTAGAGACAGCATGGTCCCTGGTATCTATTGACCTCACTGAGGAGCTCCTCTCAATGAATGGAGAGGGGGATTCAAGAGACTCTAATTTCTCTAACGACTCTCTAAAGTATATTGCTTCTGATATCGCAGATTCGATATGTGATCTTCTCCTATCCCTCTCAATGGGATCTTCGATATGTTGTGTGGCAACTAGCTTAGATTGTAGCCACCTCTGAAAGATTTCAATTTCCCCGGCGTCGGACATACATCTCCCAAACCCCAATAAGAAATGAACCTTTCAATAATATGATAGGAGAACCCAAATCTAATCAGTGCCTCAGACCAGCATGGCCGCGAAGGTGGTAATGAAGTTGGGAGGTGGTCTTATCACAGATAAATCCTCATTTAAAACCGCCAAAAAGGGAGTTATCGACTCCATATGTAGTGAAATTTCGAAGATAATTGCTAATGGACATTCGGTAATACTAATTCACGGAGCCGGTTCATTTGGACATCTACTTGCTAAGAAGTGGTCTTTAGCGGGGGGTGTTGATGATGAAATTTCAGAGCAACAACGTGATGCCGTATTGAAAGTTAGGTCAGACATGGCAGAGCTATGTGAATATGTGACTGATTCTTTGAGTAGTTTTGGGGTCGAATTTGCGGTTTTTCCACCTTCAGAGTGGGCTATGGAAACAGGAAAGAGCTTCGTTGGTGACTTGGATATCTTCGAGAATACACCTAGAGACACCGTTCCAGTATCCTTTGGAGATGTTGTCAGGGTCAGCGGAGAGGCAGAGTTTGGCATACTTTCGGGAGATGATTTAATGGCTAGGATATCACTTGAATTACCTTCAGTAACACATTCTATCTTCCTACTTGGAGATGTAGATGGGATGATGGATATGCCACCGAATACAGAAGGATCAAGGCTCGTGCCAATTTGGAGTGCTGAGGAACATATCGAGACCTCGCACAATTCCGAACAGGATGTAACAGGAGGAATTGAGTTGAAGGCGAACAGGGCTTCACAGATATCAAGAGGCGTTGATGAAGTTTGGTTCATTAATGGAAATCATCCAGAAAGAATCAGTCAGCTTCTAGATGGAGGCTCCACCATTGGTACCAAAATACTTGGATGATTGGATTCTGTTATATGTCGAGGGTTTCTCGGAATGTCATGGTTGATGGTGCAAACGCTCTCTCTGGGTATGATAACTCGCAGGCAGAGATGATGGCTGAGCGTTGTATTCTAGTTGATCTTAAGGATAATATGATTGGTTCCGAGAGTAAATTGGCCTGTCACATAGAAGAAGATATGCTCCACAGAGCATTTAGTGTCCTAATTTTCGATTCCGAAAATAGGTTGTTGATTCAACAGAGGTCTCGTGATAAAATCACGTTTCCTGGAATTTGGGCAAATAGCTGTTGTAGCCATCCATTAGACATTGAGGGTGAAAATGGAGACCCAATACAGGGCTGTATTAATGCGGCGAAGAGAAAGCTTCCCCAAGAGCTGGGAATAGATCAGGATATTGCAAACTCTATGGAATTCTTCCATCTTGGTTCTTTTCAATATAAGTGCAGATGGAATGAAGAATGGTTAGAGAACGAAGTAGATCATGTTTTGATTACAAAGGTCGATTCCTTAGAGATTGTTCCTAATGAGAACGAGATTTCTAACCACAGATGGATAGGATCTGAAGGAATAGGAGAGATAATGGATGGTTCTGGTGAGTGGGAAAAGGAAATTGTGGCTCCATGGTTTAGACTACTTTGGAGAGAGTTTTGTGCAGAACATTATCCTAATTTTAATAATATTAAGAAAAGAAGTGGGGTCGTTATTTTCGGAGAAGTTTCAATAGACGGTCAGCAAGTTTCACCTGGTTCCTCATTGATGGGAGCTTTAAAGGAACACAGAGAAGTCGTGGAGAACGAGATTCTCTCTAGTTTGTCTAAGATTAAACAAGAGAGATTACACGGTGCAATGAAACATCTATTCACTGGAGGCGGAAAGAGGCTCAGGGCGATTATGCCTAAACTTGTAGGAGATGCAGTAGGTGGATCGAATCCCGGGCACAATACCCTAGGCGCGTCTATAGAAATAATTCATAATTTTACCCTAGTACATGATGACATCATGGATCAGGACCCAATCAGAAGGGGTTTGGACGCTGTTCATGTAGCTTATGACGATGCTACAGCTATAAATGCAGGTGATGCAATGCTGGCTGTGGCGTTCGAGATTTTGGCTGAATCAGAGCATATTGCCTCAGATGACCTAGTGTTCTTGGTGAAGTCTATTGGAGAGATGGTTAGAAGAGTTGCTGAAGGGCAGATGATTGATATGGAGTTTGAGAAAAGAGACGTGGTCTCTGAAGAAGAGTACATAGAGATGATAGCTGGAAAGACCTCAGCTATGTTCGAGACATGCGCAATGACGGGTGCAAAGCTTTCCGGAGCATCCGAAGAGGTAGTAAAGTCTCTAGCTGAGTGGGGCCTAAACATGGGACTATGTTTCCAGCTAATGGACGATCTCATTGATGTCACTGGGGATACTGAAACTCTTGGGAAGCCAGCAGGATCAGATATTTTGCAAGGAAAAAGAACTCTGATTGCTATTCATGCTCTAGACTCGGGAAATCATCTGCCTTCTTTCTCTAAGGCATACGGCTCGGGAGATTGCTCCCCAGATTTACTCGCTGAAGCCGTTCAAGAGTTGCATGATAACGACTCAATAAAATATGCTAAAGACAGGGCAATGTATCACCACTCCAAGGCTCATTCGTGCCTTGACATACTAGAAGAGTCAGAATCGCTGATGATTCTAAGAGAAATGACTGATTTCCAGTTGGTCAGGATTAATTGAACTAATCCTGATAGTGGGTCTCACCTGGAATCTCCGGCTTCAGTCCCTTTCTTTCCCTGATCTCGGCTGTAACCTTCTCATACAGATTAGGGGGCAGGTGAACGAAGCCTGCATTTTCCATATTCCAAATCGCTCTTCCTTGGCTCGCTGCCCTAATGTCATTGGAGAACCCGAATGTCTCAGCAACGGGAATCGTACCAATTACCTTGGTAACTCCATCCTCGACAGGCATGTCCTCAATTATCCCCCTTCTTGTGGAGACTTCTCTGGTAACTCCGCCAATCACGTCGTTGGGAGAGTCTATCTGGATTTTCTGAATTGGTTCGAAGATTACAGGTCTTGATCTCATGAAAGCTCCCTTGACAGCGTTCCTCACAGCGGGAATAGTTTGAGCTGGTCCCCTGTGGATGGCGTCCTCGTGTAGTTTGGCGTCAACAAGCCTTACCATGACTCCCATTAAAGGCTCATCAGCAACTGGGCCCTTCTTGCAGACATCATTGAATCCATCTATTATAAGCTCCCTAGTCTCATGAAGATTCTGAATTCCCTTGGTGTCATTTACAAGGACGTTTGTTCCATTGATAGCGTAAATCTTTCTCATCAAGTCCTTGTTCATGCCTAGTTCGGCGAATTGATCTCCTATTTCCTTTGCATCTTTAGATCTGACAGTACCATCTCTGAATTCACCAGCCCTTAGTTTCTCGACGACGATGTCGGGGAGAGGCTCTGCCTCTACATAGAATCTGTTATGCCTATTGGGAGACTTTCCTTCAAATGGCCTTCCCTTGTTATCAGATTGAACAGATTCTCTGTAGACAACGATTGGCTCACTGACCTTGACTTTGATGCCCTGCTCTTCTTCTAGTCTGTAAACAGTAATTTCAAGATGCAACTCACCCATACCGGCTAGTAAAGCCTCACCAGTCTCTTGGTTTGTAGATACCTCTAGTGATGCGTCCGCTTTCGCGAGCCCCCTGAGTGCGTCGATGAACTTGGGCAGGTCCTTCATTGACTTCGGTTCTACCGCAACTGTGACCACGGGTTCAGAAATATGCCTTATCGCTTCGAACGGAGGAGCGTCTTTCTCCCTTGCAATTGTAACTCCTGCCGCGGCACTTCTAATCCCTGTAATTGCGGCGATATTTCCTGATGTCACCTCTGAGGTAGAGATTCTATCTCCTCCAACCATCATACCAACCTGCTGAACTCTCTCAGCCTTGGCCGATCCTATTGCCCATACAGATTCACCGTGCTTAATCCGTCCGGAATATACCCTCCCAACAGCTACCTCACCAGCATGTGGATCCATCCATATCTTGGTTATCATGAGAGATAGAGGGCCATCAGGATCACACTCCATCATTGCCTTGCCGACACCGGAGTCTAAGTCCCCTTGCCAGATATTTGGTATTCTATACCTCTGAGCAACTACGGGAGAGGGGTGCTTTTCGACTGTCATATCCAGAAGAACTGTGTGTACGGGTGCGAGCTTTGCAAGTTCTTTCTGATTGTCATCGTGACAATATTCGAATATCTGCTTAAAGTTAATGTTACTCTTCTGCATGTAAGGTATTGACATCCCCCAGTTGTAGTACGCTGATCCAAATGCAACTGTACCCTTCTGTACAGAAACTTGCCATTCCTTGCCAAGATCTTCAGGGGCATATGTGGATATCAGCTTGTTTACCTTAGTAATAATCTTCTCAAACCTACTCATCATTTCGGGCCCATCAATTTGTAACTCGTTGATTAGCCGGTCTACTTTGTTGATGAAAAGAACAGGCCTAACCTTTTCTTTCAATGCTTGTCGTACTACAGTCTCTGTTTGTGGCATTGTGCCTTCGACAGCACAAGCTAGAATGATGCATCCATCAACTGCCCTCATTGCCCTGGTGACATCTCCCCCGAAATCAACGTGACCGGGAGTGTCAATGAGATTAATCAGATAGTCCTGCCCATCGACAACGTGGACCATGGAGGCGCTAGCCGCGTTGATAGTGATG
Organism: Euryarchaeota archaeon UBA538; assembly: GCA_002499325.1. Taxonomy (GTDB): domain Archaea; phylum Thermoplasmatota; class Poseidoniia; order Poseidoniales; family Thalassarchaeaceae; genus MGIIb-O5. The sequence continues at coordinate 1,972 of DALC01000078.1, read as the reverse complement.
CCTCGGGCGCTTTCTTGTTCGTCAAAATCTAGGACCCTGGACTTACCTGCTAATTCTTCAGACATCATTCCTGCACCAGCAATCAGGTTGTCTGAAAGGGTAGTCTTCCCGTGATCGATATGTGCGGCTATTGCAATATTTCTGATATGCTCACGGTCATGCATTATCTCTGTAGCTCTCTTGATGTTGTCTTCCTTACGACCCATCTTAATTCCTCAATATTCCCGTCCACCTGACTGTGGTTCATAAATCCGATTGTGGAGAGAAGTAAAACATGACTGTAAGGGTGTAGGAAAATTATCTTGCAGAGGCGGCTATACGCTCGATTTCTTCCCTCTTCCCTATGGAGTAAGATGCAACATCTCCCTCGGCCGCCTTAGTTATCTCGCTAACTATGCCTTGAACAAGAGTTCTCTTACTACCGGCTGTGGC
>DALC01000078.1:0-1168 GCA_002499325.1 Euryarchaeota archaeon UBA538 | reverse complement strand
GGGGATGAATCTACAGCCTTAGGTGTACTTACTGCACCCTGCTTAATTCTGGTTATTTCTTCGCATGGTGAAGCCTCAACAATGGCATCAATGAATGACTGAAGGGGGTTCTCCCCTGTCCTACTGTTGATTGAATCTAGCGCGGCTTCATATGCCTTAGCACAATGTTGCTTCTTTCCTGAGAATTTACCAGTCCTCATCAGATTATTGATGAATCTTTCAACAACGGAAAGCTTTGCCTTGCCGAACCAAGCGTTAGCGTGTCGCCCTCCGCTGTGGGGCGTTCCGATTGTTGTCAAGTTGATGTAGGGCGCAAGACCGGGATCTGAGCAAGTAACTTCTGTGGCGTCCCACTTCCCAAAGACCATGGTCCCGATTCCGGCAATGGGTGCTTCCACCCTAGAATCTTCGCGGGTCTCTTCTTCGGACATCTCGATACCTACCTTATCGGTTTCTCTTTCCGGCCCCTGACCATTTCGTCCAAAGATACGCCGTTTACCTTGATGACCTTGTATCTGACACCTGGGATATCTCCGTAAGATCGTCCTTTGCTTCCTCCGATACCCTCGACTAATACTTCGTCGTGTTCATCAATGAATGAGATAGCACCATCACCGGGTGCGAAAGCAGTAAGTCTGTTGCCAGTTTTAATCAGACTAATCTTGACTGCTTTTCTGATTCCAGAATTAGGTTGTTTAGCCTCAAAACCAACTTTCTCTACCACAATTCCCTTTGCTTGTGTACTGCCCATCAGAGGATCGTGCTTCAGAACACCGCCCCTCTGTCGCTTGAATTGTCGATCCCTAAACTTACGCTCCTTCCAGCGATATCTCTTCCTATCGGACTTCATCTTCTGCCCGGAGAAAAGACCTCTACCCAAAGTAACACCTCAGAATGATGTCATGCCGACCCTCATGGGGTATAAGAGCGTGACGGGATAGCCTCGACTTAGTGGGCCCTGGAGAGGATAATGTCACCAACATTCAAGCATGTATTGACCCCGCCCCCCAATATGGCCTTCCGTGACATGCTCAGTGGCGTTCATAATGTACAGGAATCAATCAGTGTTTTACACGGTATGATTGAAGCTTCGAACAAGATGGGGGATATCCCTTTGGTTTTCAATAACATTGACGAGGCCCCGGGGCACAGGGCAGCTCTGAACGTT
>DALC01000026.1 GCA_002499325.1 Euryarchaeota archaeon UBA538 | reverse complement strand
CGGCCAATATAATTCCGAATAACTCTAGATATCTCTGTTGTTCCATCAGGGGAACAATCCCGCCTATTGGATGGACTGCAAATGTCTTCCCTGAATCTTGTACTTGACTCATTAAACTCGCAGATTTAGCTCTCAGATCGTGATACAGTCCTCCTTGGATTGGTCCATTGAGTAAGATATCCTCTCTTGCTTCCAACAGGGATATATTCGCCCTTTCGAAGGTCTCATCTACTGCATGTTGAATTTGATCCCTACTCATATCTGGTCTTCCAAAAACATCCAACATAGTTCCCACATCAACTCCGATTTCTCTTTGGAATGAAACAATATCTTCAGGTGAAACCTCAACATCCCCGTAGACATACGACTGAAAGGTTCCCGAGTCGGTTACTATTGCTCCGGGAAAATTCAATAGTTTGTGAATTCCATCCGATTTAGCGATAACGCTAAGCTTCTCATGCTTCCAAATCACATAGGAATTTGTTATCAGAGCTTCGATACCGTACTTGTCCCACATTTCCCTCGGTTCTATGGTCCGTAAATTTGGATTAACTACGGGAAGTAACATTGGAGTGGTTACCACTCCATGACGAGTATGGAATTTCCCAATTCTGGCAGCGCCATCCCTATTGGTTATCTCGAACTTACCCCAGTCTTGGGGTCGGCAGGATTTCGGTTCACGGTTCAAGTCCATGGTCGTCGGTATGAGTTTGCGTCATCAACCCTCGCTAAATCTGGACACCACATACATGCTGACTTTTCCATTCATCAGTTCCATTCTAACTTCATCCCCGTTATTGATTTCCTGAATTGGATCATTCCCAAAACTATGTGCATATGGAGTCCCAAGAAGGGACGCGGCCGGTAGAGTCAGGGGGCACACATCTCGATTGATTATTGCCAATGGGCCCATTCCTGTGTAAATTAGCCCCATTAAGACGAATGGGGCAACAGTAGAACCTGATCCCTTGGGGTATATCAGAACCTTATCTGCGATTTTTATACCATCAAGAGGGTGTCCTGGCTCTTCTATTACTCCTGTATCTCTATTCACGTATCCCAAATATGTAATTGGTACGTCCGTAACGAGAGCCTTTCCTGTGATCGACCATTCATCCTGACTGGGTATTCCGAGACCTTCAGTAGAAAAATCTCCCTTAGCAAAATATTTCGAAGATTCGGGCTTTTTGACTTTTCCTGAGGAGAGTGTGGGCCTTTCACCAGTGACCAGTGAAGGGTCGAACGCATGGGACACACAGTCTCCGATTTTAGCCACGCTTGTGGGCATCTTGTTCAGTCCGCTAGTCAGATAATGCTCTGCCTTTAGCGAGTTGGTTAGCAAGTGATTGTACCGAGAACGGTTGTAAGGGGTCACTTCGGGACAAGTGTCCCTCAGAACCAATGCCCCTCCCTCCTCTAGGATATCCAGCGTCCCATCCGCCTCTATCAAATCGTAATTATGAGAGCTCATGAAGACCCAGAGTCTATGATCTGGTATTTTCTCACCTAATTCCATTCTCGAACGCATGAACGCGGCGGTTGCCCTGGCTTCTCCAATACTGGCTTGGGGACATCCGATGACTACCAAATCCACCTTTCCCTTAGGAGATAAATCACGATATCTTTCAGACAAATCTGATTCTTTGAAGTTCAATATTCCTTCATACGATTGAACCGTTGGCGGGTCAGGGGTTAGCCCGTCGGCCCATAACATTGGACATCCATAATTTGCCGCCGCCGCAGTTAATGCTTTTTTCATCTCAAATGTTGCATTGGGAAGTCCACTAATCCTTGGCATCGGGCCCCAGGGAAGATTCCATTCGGGTTTGATTTGTTTTCCTATCCAATCACCTAGTATACTCCAGTCGGTTATATCTTCCATTTCACATTCTACTTTAACGAATATGTTCGGGACTCTATTCTCATCCATATGCAAGCCCCATTTGGGAGCCCAGCCAGTCAGGGCTGTCGCCAAGGCGGAAAGACCGGATTCCCTATTTGTCACCAGTGAAGTGTAGGAATTTGAGAAGCAAACAGCATTTGATTCAGCCCATGAGCCGATTCCATCCAAATCTTCTATTCCCCTGTCATAGGGGGTGCATGAAAGGGTGGCTTCTATTCCGAGTTCTGAATATGAGTGTATGATTTCGAATTGTTGCTCTAGGAAATCTGGATAGTCTATACCCATCTCCTCCATCTTCTCATGATCGCAACCTGCAGAATTCAGAGTTGTTGGTATGGCTACCTTTCCCAAAGGATCCCCAGATAAATCTGCTAAGAATCTCCTGAGTCCATGTCCGCCAGTGATCACGCTGACTCCCGAGACATGTGCATTACTTACTCTGACGAATTCACTGGCCCCAGCTGTTGAAGCCAAATCCACAACCAACCTAGCTGCCTTCTGCTTGGTGGGGCCGTGCTGGCCAATGAGCATTGAGTTCAATTCTGAAGGGACGTCCACATATGGTGACACGCTGGAAGCACCTTCAAGATTAGGTGTGAATGAGAAAATTGATTGTGATATAATGATATTTCTGCTACGGTGGAGAACTCCATATTATCTACTTACCCAGTCTGGCACGAACCGATATGAGTAATCGTGTGTTAGGAGTTATTTTTACTCGTCATATGACAACACAATGCCCCAAACGGTGAGATAATGAAAATTGAGAAAATTTACGGAATTTATCATGCGGATGGAGGAATCATCGGGGAGCTCTCATACCTCTGGGGAAAGATTACTGGAACGGCACATTGTTCACTCTGTGACATTACACACAAGGGAATCTCTATGAAGAGAGACTGGAAAAATTTCACCAATAGCCTGGATGTAGATTTCGAGCTTCTGCATTTGAATGAACAAACTCAGGTGCTCGCTGATTTTACGGCTGGCAAGACTCCTTGTGTAGTTGGGGAGGAGTTGGGTGAAATGAAGATACTCGTCGACGCGGAAAGTCTGGAAGGATGCAATAAGTCAGTTAGCTCATTCGAGAGTACATTGATGTCTTCTATGGGGCTAGCAAAATAAACTACAAACTCAAAGGTGGTACGAAATATATGGCAAATAAAAAGGATGAGAACTCAGCTACTTCGGGCGAGCAAGATACAAAAGTCCCTGAAAGGGTCGTAGACGGTCTTCCTACAATGTACTGCTTTGAGACTTGTCCATTCTGCTTCAAGGTCAAAGCATTGCTAGGTAGCAGGGGAATAGAGTACTCAAAGGTGGAAGTTGATCCTACTTTCAAGACACAGTTGAAATGGTCAGAATGGAGCGCTGTACCTGTCTTTGTTGATATCGATGGAACGCAAGTTAACGATTCCAATTATATCTTGCACTACATTGACAGCAAGGATTCCAGCAGTTTCCCCCGTGCGGGAGAAGATCCTGAACAGGATGAATGGATGGATTTCTCTAATTTAATTCTCGGAAAGTCGATTGTTGCCGTCATATACAAGTCATACAGAACCTCCGTACAAGCCTTAGA
>DALC01000081.1:20365-26114 GCA_002499325.1 Euryarchaeota archaeon UBA538 | reverse complement strand
GTTGAGCACGTTGCTGAAGAGTCGGCCGGTGGTCACGCTCATCATGACCATGGCGATCATGGCGGAGAGAGCGAAATCGAGGCAGGTGAGGGAGAGGAGGCATTTGACTACGATCCGCACAGCTGGCTAGATCCACTCTCCTTCAATGAGCAGCTAAACTTAGTTCTTGAGAGTTTGACAACGTCATTCCCTGACGGAGCTGATGCATTCGCTGAAAATGCAGCTGCTTACTCAGCTCAGCTGATGGAACTCCACGGAGCCTTCGAGCAGACTCTTGGAGAACAAGGTACATGCGAAACGGGAGGATTCACCAAGACCATAATAGCCAATCACAATGCTTACTCATACATCTCACTCAGGTATGACTTCGACATTATGACAGTCCACGGTCTTGATCCTGAGGGAGAGCCTTCCCCAGCAGAGGTCGCCGAGGTTGTTGAGAAGATAAACGAGGAGGGGATTACCGTTCTCTTCGTCGAGGAGTACACCGACCAGACAGCCGTTCAGAGCATCGTAGAAGAGACTGGAGTTGAAGTGAAGATTCTGTACACAATGGAGATGCGACCCAGTGATAGCCAAGATGACTACCTGTCTATGATGAACAAGAACATCAACAACATCGCAACCGGTCTTGGATGCTAATCGTAGGTTAGGTATAACGCAAAAGATGGCGCTGGAGATATGTCGCTAGCCGAGATATTTCCAGCCCTCTTTGTGGGTACAATTTTCCTATCTCTTATTCTCTATTTGGGGGTAGAGTATCTAAGATCTAAGTATTCTTAATCTCATTCTAGGGCCCTTATTATCTACAATACATTCATCTCTGAGGGATTAACCAGATAGACGAAGTTGCCACAGTGTGTCTGCTAACTAATGGGTGAGACAGATGGAAAAACCGATTCTAGAAGTTTTCAACCTTGTAGTAGCTCGCTCAGGTAAACTAGTCCTCAAGGACATATCTTTGACGATAAATGAGGGAGAGTTTGTCGGTATAGTAGGCCCTAACGGTAGTGGAAAGTCAACTCTAATGCTTGCGATTCTTGGTATTCTAAAGCCGAGTAGGGGTTCAATAGAGATTTACGGAAATCCTCCATTGTCTAGAAAACTCCATAGAAGGATTGGTTGGGTTTCACAAGCTGCGGCGAACCTACCTAAGGGCATAAGACTGACCGTTCGTGAACTGGTCAGGCTTGGAACTGTTAACTCAGGTAATATGTTTGATTTGAGTGACAATGGTCGCAGTGTAAGAGTGGATAATGCGATCATTAAGACCGGCCTTGAGGATGTTGAAGATATCGATATATCTCGTCTTTCAGGGGGGCAGAGACAGCGCGCCGTAATTGCGAGAGCCCTCGCTACAGAGGCTGACTTTATCCTATTGGATGAGCCTTTGGTAGGGATAGACCGAGAGTCTCGTAATTCTCTGCTGAGGTTGCTTGATCAGCTTTGCCACGAAGAAGGTAAAACTATTTTGATGGTATCACATGATCTCTCTGCGATTCGAAAAACAGCGCATAGGATGATTTTTCTAGAGGAAAGCATTAGATTCGACGGACCAACCAGTAGCTTTCCTGATTTGGAGAAACTAGCTGATTTACGAGGAATTAATGATCCTCATGAGGACCATCAAATGCATGTGGAAAATTAGTAGTGTGAGAATATGGGAATTGGCGTATTTATCCTTGAATTGGTCACTCCCATAATGGAGTCAATGGCGCCTCACATGCCAGGAGAAACATTTCCTAAGTTTTTCACTCTTGAGATGTTCCAACGCTCGTTACTTGCAGCAGTAATGGTCGCTATTGTAGGCGGGTTTCTTGGCTCATTTCTACTCATTCGAAATCTTGCTTTAATCGGCGACGGGTTAGCTCACGTTTCATTTGGTGGAGTGGCAGTTGGCATAGTCATTGGTGCTGCTTCTCCATTGTGGTATGCCTTGGTATTCAGCACAATTGCATCCATACTAATATACGAACTCCAGTCGAGAGAGATACTCACAGGAGACGCCTCGATTGCCATATTTCTCACTGGGATGCTCGCATTTGGTCTGGTATTACTGAGATATTCTGGAGTTGGAATTACAGTACAAGTAGAGAGTTATCTATGGGGTAGCCTACTTCTCACCTCATCCGATGATTTGGATTTAATAGCATTAATTTCGATAGCATCATTGTTACAAATCACATTCATTCGATCCGCATTATTGGCAACCACGGTCGATCCTTTAGCATCCTTGGTCCAAGGCTTACCAGTTCGTGCAATTGGTCTTCTTTTCAGTTGTATCACCGCGGCAGTTGTAGTTAGTATGGTTCAGGTGGTGGGGACCTTATTGGTCACGGCTTTACTAGTCACCCCAGCAGCCACAGCACAGTTAGTCGGTCGAAGCTTCCGCTCATGTTTGGCCTGGACACAGTTCTTCGGACTTAGCTCGGTTTTCTTGGGACTGTACTTCTCAGCAGAGCTGGACACAGGAAGTGGCGCTATGATTGCCTTGGTCGCCGCCATCATATTTTCGATAGTAGCCCTCCCAAAATTTTTCGTGTTGTTCAATCCATCGAATTTAGATAGACTCTCGACCCAAATACCTCTTGATATGCCTGAATCAAGTGTTATCGAAGTCGAAAGTGAAGTAAAGTAGGCTGGTACTAGATGAGATTATCTATGATATCATCCAGATCTTGTCTCTTCCCGCAGTAGTAGCATCTTACCTCAATCGGATCTCGGCTGTACAGTACCAGTTTGTGTGGAAGAGGCTCTCTGGGGTTCTGGGTGATGCAGTTCGAAAATGTGCATCTTGCGACGTTTACAAGCTCCTCGGCCAGCTCAACGACCCTTTTCTCTGCTACACCATAGTTTCTGATGATAGCCACACTTGCATTGGGCGAAATCAATGCAAGCCTATCCAGCTCTTCTTGATTCAGCTCCAAGTCCTCGATTTTGAGTAGATCTTTTCTTCCCATTTTGTCACTGGGGACATTCATCACCAGCGAGACTGGATTCGATCTGTTCGTATCGATTCTGAGCATCTTGATGACTTGTAGCGCGTGACCTGCTGGGATATGGTCAATCACCGTACCATTGCAAATTGCAGTAACCCTCCTCATCGCACTCATTTCTTCACCTCCTTAGGTATCTCTACGCCAAGACTCCTGCAAAGAAGTGCCATTCTAGTAGGCACGCCATTGAATGCTTGTTGGAAATATCTAGCATTTACTGTGGAGTCTAAACTGGGATGTAACTCACTGACCCTGGGGAGAGGGTGCATGACAATCATGCCATCCTTAGCATCGTCCATGTCCTTGGCGCCCAACATATATATCCCTGCAACCTTAGCATACTCGTCCTCATCTGGGAAACGCTCTTTCTGGATTCTCGTCATATAGATGACATCGGCATCAGGAATAGCCGAGGCCAAATTAGTAGACTCTGAGATTGAAGCACCAGAAGCGCGAAGGTCTTTCACAATCTCATCAGGCATCATGAGTATTTCAGGAGAGACAAGAGTCAGCTCAGCTCCGAAACGAATCAGGGCATGAGATAGGCTGTGCACTGTTCTGCCGTATCGCAGGTCACCGACTAGAACAACATTCAGGCCCTCGATGGTACCATGAGCCTCCATTATTGTGAAGAGGTCGAGCATGGTCTGAGTAGGATGATTTCCAGCGCCATCCCCTGCATTTAGAATTGGGATGTCTATTGCATCAGCACTATACTGAGCCGCTCCTTGCCTCGGATGCCTGATTACGGCTATGTCCGCATAACCCTCGACCATCTGCATGGTGTCGAAAAGAGTCTCTCCCTTGGCGACAGAGGTTCCGATGGAGCTGAAGTTAAGAACAGACCCACCAAGCCTCTTCATAGCCGTCTCAAAGGACATTCTTGTCCTGGTTGAGTTTTCATAGAACATGTTTGCAAGAACCTTCCCTTCCAAAAGAGGGAGGTGAACTTCACCCTTTGCTACAGGCACAAGTCTAGCTGAATCTTCCAGAATAGACATTATCTCTTCGTTACTAAGGTCATCCATGGTCACTACGTCGGACATCGCTCTCCCTTCGCTCCGGTGGTGGCAAGGTCATATGTGTTGTCATTAGCTAGTAGCAGATTATCGTCAGTAAACCGTCGTCTTGATGTGTAGTGTACGACCCCACGGGGCTGATGATAATCAGCCGAACACCCCTCAGAGCCTCCTTCTGTGGAGGGGGTACGGATATCGACTCGTTCTCCAAAACGGAAGAGAGGGGGGGAAAGGTTGTATCTCTGGCTATTGACAAATACATCCACGTTCTAGTGAACAAGAGATTCGATGAGAGAGTCAGAGTATCATACTCCTCTCTGGAGTTAGTGGACGACTTTGAGGATCTCAAACACGAGCTCGTTAGGGAGGCTATGAGGTTAACAGGAGTTACTTCCGGAGTAGAGATTACCACTATCGCAGATATACCATCAAGAGGCACAGGACTGGGCTCTTCATCAACGGTGACAGTCGGACTACTGAATGCCCTGCACAAATTTGCAGGTCGTGACGCATCTCCCGCTCAATTAGCTGAAGAAGCGTGCTTGATAGAGATAGATATCCTTGGACAGCCTATCGGTAGACAGGATCAGTATGCAGCAGCTTTCGGAGGGCTCAATGCATTCTCCTTTGACTCTAAAGGAGTAAGAGTGGAACCAATAATAGTATCTTGCGAATCGCAAATAAGAGATGAGTTCACACTGGTATTTACTGGTTTATCCAGAAGTGCCTCTGAGGTACTAAGTGAGGTCCCTAGAGATCTGAACAACAAGTTAACGAGACTTAGAAGGATCAGAAATCAGGCAGATATCGCAGAACAATTTCTCAATGAAGGAGAACTTTCCAAACTAGGAATTTTGATTGGCGAGGCTTGGCACGAGAAGAGAGGAATTTCTGCCGGGGTATCTGGTAATGAGATAGACTCCCTCCATGATGAGATAATGTCGTTGGGGGCATCCGGAGCCAAGCTACTTGGTGCGGGAGGAGGAGGATTCTTCCTAGTTCATGGGGAGAAAGATTTCAGAGAGAGGCTTCATCAATTACACGCAAAAAATAGACTTATTCCTTTGGGGATAGATGATATCGGATCAACAATTATCTTCGAAGGATGATGAGAATGTCTGTGGATAAATCAGTAGCTGTCCTCTTGACAATAATAGTCATTCTGACTCCGCTGAGTTTTGCTGAGTCTGACGATGACGTCACCAACCTCGAACATATTCGCATAAACGGCGAGGCTAACCTCTCTTTCACAGGGGACCTACTTCCCGACTCTCAGATCAATGCTACTTGGAGTTTGGAAATTGGAATTCCAGAGGAATATGGCACCGATTTACTACCTAACCAGTCAACAGGAATCAGATCTCAGATCGATAATCACCTAGGTAACTCAGATGGGAATATCACGGATTCTGAGATTTCTGACTTCATAGAGCTGTTAACCAATGCTAGATCATGGACTAACTCGGAGGTAGCCGGATGTTGTGTGTTCGACTATACTGAACTGACTCTCTTATCGCCAGTAACCTTGGTTGTTTCCCCTCCTTCAGTAGGTCCAGTCATTGGCACAAGCTCTGGAACCTGGGGTTGGTCGGAGTCCGCTGAGTTGGTGGCTAATACTGACCTTAGGACCACAAGACTACTCGATCTCCCCAGAACAGGATCTCTGATTGAAGAAGTTCCGCTTGTCATCTCAATCCAAGAACCATGGGAATTCAGATTCAGTGCAATGCAGGA
>DALC01000081.1:19323-19980 GCA_002499325.1 Euryarchaeota archaeon UBA538 | reverse complement strand
GTCTACTCAACGATTCGAATAGCAATTGGCGAGAATTATCCTCCTTCAGTGACAGTCAGCAGATCAGGGGGGACGTCTATTTCCACTCCTCTCAATGGTACAATATATTTCATCTCAGAGTGTGAAGATAGTATGTTAGAGACTCCCACCTTCAACTGGAGACTCTCCAACAACGGAACAATTCTGAATAGCTCGTTTGGAGAATATGATTCCAATGGGCACGCCGTCATCTCGGTTGATCCTGTACAGAATGGATACTTGTCTGGGGATATTCTCAGTGTAGATTTAACCTGCATCGACTCATTCGGGGCTTCCTCATCATGGTATGAGGATATAATAATCGATGGACAAAATCCTAGCTACGATATCAGATTTACAGAAATAACATCCGAAGGAATTGAAGTCCAGCGTAACGAATCCGAACACAGCATTATCATTAGATCAGACAGTGAGCTTTTTGTTGACGTGATTACTTCAGATAACTCAAACCTCCCCGTTTCAGTACAGGTAGTGTCTAATAAATCACAGGGGTGGAGACATTTCTCCAATGATGAGCTGCATTTCTCAGCTATCTTCAATCAAGGAGAACAGGTCAATGGCATGCATCTATCTGTTGATGAAAGGCATCAGGAGAGACCTAGTAGTCACTGGGAGCTA
>DALC01000081.1:13458-18998 GCA_002499325.1 Euryarchaeota archaeon UBA538 | reverse complement strand
TATTGAATGTTACAGACGAAGCAGGTAATACAGTAAAAAGAACGTGGAATATCATAGTTGAGGACTCTGCGGGACCAGTAATCATTCCACACATCACTGCGAACTCAACCCGTGTGAGTCCTTCAGAACCTGCTCGAGAGGGAGATAACATCCTTCTTACTCTCACCGAATCCTTTGATGATCTGGATAGTATCTTGAATACACTATGGACGGTTACCATAAATGGAGATCAAAAATATACAAACGTCTCATGGACAGAGGCAGAAAAGATAGAGTTGTCAAATCTAGGAGTAGGAATACATTCTGTGGAAATACTAGCCACCGACTCTATGCAAAATTCAGCAGACATCTCATTCCAATTCTCTATTGAACCCAAGGAGGGCTTCAATCTTGAGATAATCCAAACCGATATTTCCGGAGACCAGATTATCGGCAATACCATAAATTTCCGGTCTTCAATCAATAATTACCAATCATCAGTAGGATCAGCTAGAGCTTGCTATGCAGAGACCTGCTCGGCCTATGTCATGATTCCAGGGGCAACATCTTCCTCTTTGGGATATTTCGAAATAGATGTTGATATCCAACTTCTTGAGACTGGCCCCCTAGATATCATAATTGAGTGGATAGGAAACGAAGATGGAGAATCAGGAACTCTAAACCTTAATCAATCAATAATGGTATTAGAACAAGATGATGAGCTGTCAGATTATCAAGTCAAGGCATTCTTCGCTGTACTTTCTGCATTGGCTATCCTCAGTTACCTCGCAAACCGTCTATGGGGAAAAGAATCGATGAGGCCTTAGCGGCGATCATCAATCAGTGAAGCTCATGAGAGATGATATTACCTCAAGAGGCATGGTCCTGCTTCCTGACTACCCGACAAGGGTCGTAAATGAGCACAGGATAAGGGTGGAGAAAATTGCTTTATTGGGCTTACTGTCGATAATAATGGGAGGAGCATGGTGGCTTTGGCCGGCAGTAAATGGAGAGGTCGACCTGCTATCTAGATCAAGTCACGTCTTCTTGCTTTTTGGATCAGCAATACTACTCTCAGATTTGATTGATTTCGGCCCAGTAGAGAAATCTAGAGTAGGGTCATTATCAAACATAGTTTGGCCCAGTTTAATCGCTGTTGCCGGTTCAGAATATTCTTCTGTGGATGAAAAGATTGCCTCTGTCTTAATGTTAAGTGTAGCACTTTATCTTTGGAGAGTATCACAGTATATTTTGAATCACTCACTCGCAACCAGGAGGCTCAGAGGAACAACAAGTGTAGTGGGATTGGCTTTCGCAATCGCAACAATGGTGGCCTTGAGCTCTGACACAGAAATTTGGGTATTAGTAGGACTATCAATTTCCTACACATTAATTCCTGATTTACTTTCTAAAGATGAGATGCACGATATTAGAAAGCAATTTTCTTCCAGTCTAGAAAATGCAGAAGATCTCATGATTACACTCAGATCAAACAACACTGGACTAGAGCAAGCCAACTCTCTTTTAACCACTGCCAGAGAAATTGGCTGGAAAAACCCCCAGAGGGGTCTGCTGATGATCGAAGAGGCTGAGAGCGAGGCCAAGCGTATAATCGCAATTTCGCAGGATCTCGGAGACATTCAGAAAGACGCGCTCACTTATGTGATCGACGCTGAGAATATTTCCAAGACAGCTAAGGGGCCCCGCAAGGCCTACGAATTGGCAGTAAGAGAAACTGAACTAGGGTCATTGAGAGAAGCTGAGATACTATTCAGAACAGCCAAGATGAAGGCATCCGTGGTTATTGAACACTGGCAAGAAGCCGTCGAAGCCATATCTGAGGGTGAGATATTACTATCTAATCTTGAGGGACACTCCTTTGAAAATATCAGAAGTATCCTAGATTCTGCCAAGCAATCTCTTGTTGCCGAAGATCCAGTGATGGCAAAGAGTATGGCTTCAAACATTCCCAGTCATGTAGAGAGTCTTACCAACTTACAATCTGATTCACTAAAGGCCCTGGAAGAAGCACAAAAGTCGATTAAGTCCTTGGAAGGGGAGTTCCTCAGTAAGCACTTGGAGATGATTTCAGATTCCAGAACAGCACATGATGAGGGTAACTACCCGCTCTCGAAGGGAATCTCTGACAGTATCATTAGAGATGTAAGAGATATTTCAGAATCCTCCAATGAAGTAACTAGGGCGCTCAGGCAGAGAAATAAGCTAGAATCTAGGTTTCCAAAGCACGGAGACTGGATGGAGAGACTAGACCTTGTAGCCAATCTTTCCGAATCTTCCGAGTGGTCAAAGGCGTCCACAGAATTACAATCACTGATCAACGATCTCCAATTACTTGAGGCCGAGTTATCTGACGCTAAGGAGCTATTAGATTTCGTTAACTCAGAATGGTCTTCGCTGAGTAAGAAGCTCGACTCAAGAGGTATAGGAATTGAAGATTCTGACAGGTCCTCGTCTCTCAGAGCTATTTCTATAGCTGAGAAGATGCTCGAGGAAGGAGATGTACAGTCATGCCTAAAGTCCCTAGGTGAGTCAGATTCAGCGATGGAAAGACTCAGAAGAAGACTTTAGGTAATTCTCAATGTTCGTTTACCATCAAAACACTCAGCAATGGATTTTGTAATTGACTCTCCTTCTCCTGTCCTGGCAATTGTATCAATCCCATTGTTGATAGTCAAGGCCCCCATGCATCCAGTCGTGGACCTAGTTCTCGTTGGCTCATTTCTTCTGTTCATGACCGCATTTGCTGGAGTCGGTCTGGCAAGCATGCTGGTCAAAGAGGATACCACTGATGACTATTTAGTGGCAGGAAGGGGAATGCATCCGGCACTCGCCGCTTTGTCCGCAGTCAGTACTTGGAACTCCGGATACATGTTCATCGGATTCATAGGTTTCACATTCACGATGGGGTACTCGATAGCTTGGATAGCGATAGGATCCATGATAGGACAGATTCTAGCATGGCTATGGCTGTATAAATTCATACAGCAATCCGCTAATGAGAGAGGACTTAGATCACTATCATCCCTAGTTTCGGAGGCAACTGGCTCCCCGGAAGCAAAGCTAGCAGCCATGCTTTCGATACTGTTCCTCTCAGTGTATGCCGCAGCTCAACTAACCAGCGGTGGTAAGGCGTTGTATGTGATGCTGGGGTGGTCTGAGGCTGTAGGAATACTAATTGGATTTGTTTTGGTTGTTGCCTACTGTTATGCTGGCGGAATAAGGGCTTCGATTTGGACCGACGCTGCTCAGTCGAGCGTGATGATTGTAGGCTCTTCTCTGCTATGCTGGGTAGCCATGGGAGAGGTAGGTGGCTTTGGCGGCCTACACTCGGGTCTAGAGGAACAGAACGCCAATCTGACTAGTATTGTCCCAGCTGATTTGGGATTCGGATTGACTCTCTGGGCTTTCGCATTTTTCTTGGGTGGCCTTAGCGTAGCAGGGCAACCACAGGTTGTTAGCCGTGTTATGACACTAGGTACAGACAAGGACAGGAAGAGTGCAATGTTGTGGTTCTTTGCATGGCAGACCCCTTTTCTTCTCATCATGGTCATAATTGGACTAGCTAGTAGGGTGGTTTTTAGTGGAGCAGATTTCGACCCAGAGCTAGGTCTTCCAATGCTGGCAATGGAAACTCTAGGCCCCTTCTGGGTTGGATTAATTCTCGCGTCCATATTCGCAGCAACTATGTCTACAGCTGACAGTCAGGTTTTGGCATGTACAGCAGCCTTCACTGACGATGTTATGCCAGAGATTAGCCAGGACCACAAGAAGACAAAGACAGTCACTCTAGCAGTGGCATCCTTCGCAACTGCTATCTCGATTTTCGGCCTCTACGTTCCAGGGGGGGACTCGGTGTTCTCCCTAGTCGTACTTGCAGTGTACGGGCTTGGCTCCATATTCGTACCTATTCTCATTATCAGATGGGCCGAATATGAGCCCGACACTACTCACACGATGGCAATGATGATTGCCGCTCTTACTGGGGTAGTTGCTTGGAGATTGTTGGGATTGAATGATGAGGTATTCGAGTCAATTCCAGGAATGGGAGCCGCCTTCATAACACACTTTGTAATGAATAAGATAAGATCTCCTGAAATCTCCCCACTAGGCAGATATGATTGGCCAGATGATAGGAAACCAAGAGCCATTGCAGCAGCCTTGATTATTCCATTTGGAGCAATAGAAGCAACTTATGCTATATCTGGACCAGATTCATTAGATTCAGTTTCCGGCCTATCAGGTGATTGGATTGTAGAGGCAGATTTCGGAAGCGAGCTACTCGCTGATGGATTTGAATATGTGAATGATGGAGAGACTATTACCATCAATATGCACACAGACTCGATAGAGGATGCTGAAGACTTCAATATCGTCGGAGTTAGGGCCACTCTAACTTATTCAGAGGATGAAACCAGTAATGGAATTGGCTGTAATGTACCAGGGGCCTCCAACTCGGATCCAGATACCATCACTTCTACAATGGTACACAATGAAAAGAATATGACAGAGAGTGGCCAGAACTCCGATGGCCCCCCTTCCTCACACTCAGTGGAGGTGGAGTGGTACGACTCATCTATGATAGGAAACGTCACCAATATTTCAAGATCTCAAATCACAATGGGATTGGACTCTGGGGGTATTGGATTAGGAGCATATTCACTTGACATTAGCGTTACAGTAGGTACTGGAGGAGCAATAGGATGTACTCATACAGATGACGGTGAGGACGTCGAGTATATGGTTGAGTTGATCACACTTGAGTATTCAATAGAACCTGCTTAATGTAGCAATTAATCAAGATGAGTGTTTACGGCGTCTTTTAGTAACCTTTTCTACGGAAGCTGTCAGTTTCCTGGGTGCTCTGTTCTTGGCGGCCAGTGATAGTAACCACCACCCCAGAGAAAGCAGAGCCGTAGAGACCATCATCACCGTCCCTGCCCACATCACTATATTTCCCTCGGTAATCGGCCAAGCCCAGTAAGAAACCGAACCCACTACCATTACAAACAGTATTCTGGATGCTTCGCTAGGAGTTTTCCAACCCCTGTGATCTTCTCTAGGCGCCAAGAGATAGTCTAGTAGAGACACGACCTTGCATCGAGCCCAAGCTTTTCAAGAGGTGTTTGCCTTCATCATATTTCAGAATAGTATTCCTGAGCCGCATCCTCGAGTCCTTGTGCCACCTTTTCCTCATCTAGAGTAAGGGTCCTGCCATCTCTCCTGATCGCTCTTCCATCAACAAAAACATCCATGCATTGTGCTCCTGAGTAAATTAGATTTGATAGAATCCTTCTACCTCCTCTGCCCCTTGGACGCATTCGAATATCAGATAAGTCCCACGTGACCCAATCTGACGATCCTTTTGTCGCAAGTTGCCAGGTCTCTACAGGATCTAGTATTGTCGCATCCCAGTGATCGTGCTTCTGTATTAGGCTTGCAGCCCTAGCCTCAGCTCTCATGTCAAGACCATTGTTGCTAGCGGCACCATCGGTGCCCAACCTAACGTCAACGCCGGCCTCGATCATCGCTGGATAAGACAT
>DALC01000081.1:4132-13064 GCA_002499325.1 Euryarchaeota archaeon UBA538 | reverse complement strand
CCTCATCTCCTTTTTCGTCACCCACCCACAGTGAGCACAGACAGTCCCCTCGGTAAAGTAGTCAATTGAATCCAAGTATTCAATGGGATACATCCCTGTCTTTTCATGGCACTGTGCTACTTCCTCTCTAGTCTCTGAGGTATGAATATGCAACCTTGCTCCTAATTCTCTAGACATCTCGCTAGCCTTTCTCAATATCTCCTCTGAACACGTGTAAACGGCATGGGTTGCTATCCCTATCTCTACCCTTCCCGAACCAAGTGGACCAGAGCGAATCAGAGAGTCCAGCTCCTTTAGGGCATTTCCACTATCCGACTTGCCTTCCTCAGACGGCGGCCAATCTGTGGTAGGGCCACAAATAACCCCTCTAATGCCGGACTCAGCGACTACTGGAGCTATTGAACCTGGGAAGTGGTACATATCGCAGGCAAAAGTAGTACCACCTGAAATCATCTCAGCTAATGACGCCCTAGTACCAATAGATGCCAACTCTGGGGTTAGATTTCTTTCACTGGGGAAAATACTAGTCTGTAGCCAATCCATAAGAGCTAGACCTTCTCCCATACTTCTATTGAGAGTCATTGGAAGATGAGTATGCCAGTTCTGAAGGGATCTAGTGACCACTAGGTCCCTTCCCTCGATAGTCTCTATAACATCCTCATCTCCAGAGCTAGGGGAGTATGAACCATCTTCAAGAAGAAGGAAATCACCTTCTCTGATCCTCCCATCATGATCGATGAGACGAGTACTTGTAATCCTCCTGACACCAGACTCCATGATGCTCCCAGAGGATATCGCACCTCAAGTTTCTCATGGTTAGTTACTTCTGGCGGTCGGCATGAATGGCATTAATCTCGTCGCCAAGCTCTCCATATTCCTAGTCTGGATATACACCTTGCCGGAACCATTGAATTCCAAAACAAAACCCTCTCCCCCGAAAATCGCAGATCCCATCCCACCAACTTTGGACACACTATATGATAGTCCAGTGGTGAATGCCACAACATGGCCATTGTCAACTACTACTGGGGCATTGGGTGAGACGTCTATCTCCTTGATAGCCCCGTATGAGGTGTAGAATACCTTCCCCTCAACTCCTCTTGGGGTGTGTGCCCTCAAGAAGAATGCGCCTTCTCTTGAAAACAGCGACTTCGCCCCTTGGAATTTTGTATCCATGTCAACGCTCGGAGTGCAAGCCATGAATGCCCCACCTTGCATGAAAAACTCCTCTCCTGGGGCTAGGTGGAACTCCATTATGTCACCGGGAGCCGAAGGAGCCAAAGAAACCCATCCTCCAGAGCCACTAGCTGTGTATGTATTAACGAAGAATGACTCTCCTCCAACAGCGGATTTCACCACGCTCTTCAGGAATCCTCCGATTCCTCCTCCACCGCCCATACCGGTCTTCATGTCAACACCTCTAGACTGGGCTACCATAGCTCCAGGCTCAACTTTGAGGGATTCTCCGGGTCCCAAATTTGCAGTCATTAGTGTGAAGGCCGGTCTGAAATCATACTCTACGTCCATGGTTATCGCATATTATTCGTACTTATCAATTAAACGAATTCTACAACACGCATTCCGCACTGAGGACGCTTATTTTTTTCCCGTCGGGATTTCTCATCCATGCATCCACTCTATCGCCTACTTTCATCGCCCCTACCCCCTCGGGAGTCCCGGTCCAAATCAAATCCCCCGGACATAGTCCATACCAGTCTGTAAGATGCTCAATTATTGATTCTAAAGAATGAACCATCAGATCAGTGGTGGCCAATTGTTTGGTTTCCCCATTCAAAGAAAGACCAATCTCCATGATTCTTGGGTCCCATGGGGCCCAGGTACCTAGAACACCAGAGCCTCGGAAGCTCTTCCCTTCTAGCCATGGCCAACCCTTCTCTTTGGCTAAGGTTTGACGAGTTCTATTCGTTGTATCGCATCCGATGCACATCTCAACAGGCTCTAGATTATCACCGAGTCTGACAACCATCTCAACTTCGTAGTCTATGTGCTCATCGACTAGTAGTGAGATATTATTATTTCCAAGCTCATCGGATTCTACATGTGATGTCGATGGCATTAGGAAGAACCTCGGATAATCTGTCACATCTCCCTTAATCTCCTTCGCATGCCCAACATAGTTTCTGAATACCGCCCAGCCCACAGCCATAACTCTCGCATCACCTGCAATCTCATTAGCACATCGATAAATCTCTCAGCAGGTTGAAGGCACCCGCCATACTGACAAGGTTCGATGGCAGAGGACCCCTATCGTGCTCTCGGTGTTTCGAAGGACTCTTCAGATGCCGAAATAAAGAGAGCATACAGGAAACTCGCTAGGCAATATCATCCAGATAGGAATCCAAATGATACCGCCGCGGAAGAGCGATTCAAATCAATACAGACTGCATATGAGTCCATAGGCTCATCCGAGGCAAGGAGGGAGTGGGATCAACAGAGACGAATGGAGGAAATGTTCAGAGGAGGCAGGCCCTCATCAGGATCCTCCCGTGGATTTGATTTTGGAGATTTATTTTCCCAGTTTGTCGGAGGGAGATCGAATGCAGACTTTGGCTTTGGTCCAGAATCCAGGCAATCTAGACATTCCCCATTCACTGATTCAAATCAACGAGAGGCATCATCTCGTGGAGCCGACATAGAGGCAGGCTTGGATGTCACTTTGGAGCAAGCAATCAGTGGCACGGAAGTAAATTTCTCTCATAGAAGGATGAAGAGGTGCCAAAAGTGTGATGGATCAAGCTTTGGCACCGCCAGATCTTGCAAAGATTGTAATGGTACAGGAGTACAGACAAAGGGGAGCTCAATCAATGTCAAGGTACCTCCCGGGGCAATTCACGGACAGCAACTGAGGCTTAGAGGGATGGGTCATGAGCATCCACAAGGAGCCCCGGGAGATTTACTGATTACATTAAGACTGGATGCTCAGGAAGGTAGAAGATGGGAGGATGGAAGACTGATTCAGGAGGCCCCTGTGCCAATATCCACACTCATTTTGGGAGGTAGCGTTAGGATTACCACGCCCTTGGGAAAGAGAATTCAGATCGAAGTGCCTGAACGAACGAAGATAGGAGACAGGAGAAGAGTAAACGGTCATGGCCACCAAGGAGGAGATTTGGATATTGAATTCGTCCTCCATGAAAACGATAATCTAACTAAGAAACAGATAAAAATACTCGAGCAACTAAGAGAAGCCGGCCTATGAATCATCACAACCAATCAAATACAGGTCCATTAGAGAATTGACGTGCGTGACTTCTCCAAGGTAGCTGACTACCTAATTCCAAGAAGAAAGAGAATTCACATCTCAGTATTTATCTTCACCATTCTCATGATACCTGGGATACTGGCAACATTTGAACCGATTGACATAGAATCCTACGAGATGGAATCTCCAGAGCTGGATGCTAACATGGTATTCAGGGAAGAGTTCACAGCAGCTGGAAATATCTGGGGATTTGGAATATTCGTAAGAGATGAGGCAGAGTTTGGCAGCCCTGAGTCCGATGTTTCCATGATTGCAGACTACACCGGTGAAAACTCAGGACTGGAATCCCCAGAGGGAGGAATCCTGAATCTAACAGTACTGAGGGAAATTGACATCAATGCTGAGACTCTGAGAAACCACAACGTGTCAAGATTCTTCCTTCCAATCGCATCAGAAATCTCAGGAGACCCGGCAGTGGGAATGTTAGATCTTGCTTCCGACTTCAGATCGTTCATGTCTGGGAACTCTTCTCTCACACAACCAAGGATCAATCCATACAAGCTTGCACTTACATTGGATCTTGAGGAATCCATGGATCCAGCACCGACAAATTGGACAGACTGCGGAATACTAGAATGTCTGCAGTTCGATGATCCAAATGTAACACAAGACCACATAGACCTAGCAGCCCACAGGATGGCCAACAATAGCAATGGCTCATTCCTAAGATTCCTCTCTAATGACAGGGCATTTACTCCAGATCCCAACAGCTCCGTGATCGGACCGGTAAATCACACGATTGGAGAAGACGGGAACCTTGAGTCTGAACTCTGGCAGAGAGGAAGGTGGTCAGCTTCCTCCGCGTGGCTGATAGTAAACTTAGATAGGGAGCAGATGCAAGAAAGTGGATGGACCTTTTCATGGAAGAATGCGACTACAGACTTCGGTTACAAGAGAGAGGGACTTACACTAGTTACAGACCCAATAAGATATTCTTTCGAATATTGCCAAGAAAGAGAAGAAAACAACCAGCCACTCTGTTCTGTAGAGTGGCTGTATCTATCGATAGAAGAGGATCTTCGGGATACTGACGAACATATTGTCTCTCTGATGTTTGCTGAGGCAATAAATGTTGAAATAAATAGAGAATTACTTTCCAGCGCATATCTATTAGTCGCCATGGCATTTATTGTCGTGGGACTCCTTTGGATAAATCTCCGCAGAATCTCCGATGTTGCAATAGTCTCAACAAGTCTGGTTGTTTCTCTATTCTGGATGTATGGCCTGATTGGATGGGCTATGATTTTTGGACAAAAAACAGGTTTCGAGTTTATATTCAGATCACAGTTCTCTAATCTCCTTCCGATTTTGATACTGGCACTAGAGATTGATGACAGTCTTCACTCCCTTCATCGTTACAAGGAGGAGAGACGCTCTGGGAAGACCATCGAAGAATCTAGCCATGTTTCAATTAGCAAGGTTGGTCTCGCAGTCATGTTGACGTCTGTGACCACAATAGTCGCATTTTCGGCAAATCTTACATCTAGTATCGCAGCTCTCAGATCGTTCGGTATAGAGGCAGGAATAGGGGTGATGTGTGCCTTTTTCCTAACAGGATTATGGGTTCCTCTTGCAAGACTAGATATTGATAAATGGCTACAGCGCAGAGACAGACTTGAAGACGAAGATCCAGATAAAATTCATATGATCCCAAAATCGTGGCTATCCTCCATCACTACTAAGTCATTCAAAATGTACCCGCTAGTCATTATTAGCGTACTTCTCGTTACTGCATACGCAGTTCCACTGATGACATCTCTTGAAGGAGACTTCCAAGTTGAAGATTTTGTTGAGGAAGAGTCAGATTTAGCCGTAGGAGTCGGACTAATAAATCAGAGATTCAGTGATGAGGGGGAACCTGCATACATACTTCTTGAAGCCAACCTCACAAATCCAAGAGTTCTGGATGCTATTGAAGAGCTCAGAGAAAATATGAACTCTCATACCCCGGACCAACCCAATCAATTTACCAGGTCTCCAAATGGCGAAGTTGAGTTACTTGCCGTGGATCAGATGCTGTGGTATCTCAGAGCTGCTATGGCATGGAACCAGACCCCCTTTGAGCAGGCAGGATGGGACTTTGATTTGAACGACGGAGGAATAGGATGTGAAACTGTTGTAATTCCAAACAGGGACTTTGAGTTTATTTTCATTCCATCAACTAATGACAGTGAATCACTTAAGTTCCTGTATGGTTTCATGATGACTAGGGGGGTTCCAGCCAGTGGGGGATATCCTGCATTATCTCCTAGTATAGTCGGAGAATTCCTTCAAGTTGATGGTAAGCTTGACTTTGATAGGCCATGGCTTACGGAAGAAGGAGACTCACCTAGGTATCCAAGAGCCACACTCCGGTTTGGAATATCCAGTCCCGAACAATTCGCATTGGTAGAGCCAGCTCTAACTCAACTAGAAGCAGATATGGAGCCACTACAGAATCTATCTGTAAGTCAACTTAGGGACAGAGGTTCACTGGATAATGCATTTTCAGATGAAAAACATCCAGTTTCATGGGCTATTCCCACTGGTGAGCCAGTTGTAAGATTTGTAGCGGCTGATTCCATGCAAGACGATCTACAAGACACGATTCTCTTGGGAGTTCTACTTTGCTTCCTCACACTTTGGTGGGGATTCAGAGATAATGGAAATGCCGTTCAGAGGATAAAAAATAATTTTACTAACATAAGAAAAAACTCACCATTAATCCTTCTAAATGTGATAGTTTTCGCATTAATTTCACTAGCCCTAGTTGGTGATGAATACCTACTACATTTCATGCTTGTTGCACTAATTTTGTCACTGTCCTTCGGAACGACGCCATTCATTTACGCAGGAATAACAACAACTCCAATTTTTATCATGATAATATGGCTGTATGCGCTTGTTGATTTGTTTGGATATGGGTTGAATATGGTTACGATTTCTATAGCGGCAATCTCACTGGGAGTCGGTGTTGATTACGTCATTCACTTAATAGAGAGATATAGAGAGGAAATCGAAGAAGGAAAATCCCAGTTAGAATCTGTAGCAGTGGTTGGGGGGGCGTCTGGACTTGCACTATTCGGCTCCGCCCTATCCGACTTTGCAGGATTCATGGTAATTAATCAGTCAAAAATGGGTTTCTTCTCGACGTTTGGATTATTTTGTGCTATTATGATAATACTGTCATTGATTGCTAGTATGATAATTGCCCCCGCTCTCATCGGAATGCTTCATAGAAATGCTAACTCACCATAAATTCAGAAAGAAGCCAAAGTGATATAGTTGTCAGAATAATACCGAAGACTATTGACTGAAAAATTATGCTCCAGCTTTTACTCCTGCATGCTTGAGCTACCGACTCATCTTCGTGCTTCTTGCCTCCAGATGAAGACTCATGTGTTCCTAGGAACCCATGGTAAACACACACTTGTGTGGTCGCCTCTAGAAGTACTAGAAATCCTGCTATGTTCAGACCAGATAGTGTGATAGCTGTCACAATGAGAATAGTCGGATTATAATCAGGATTTAGCGTAGGCGGATTTCCTACGACAAGATACACGATATTTACGATAATCGCAAACAAAAACAGTATGATCGAACCGTAGAATCTATTTCTTTTTCCTGCGTTAGAAATATTCCTTACTCGGGCGTCGCCCTCCATCAACCTACCTCCAAATACCAAGAGAGTCTCTAAGCGCTGACTCAAGGTCTTTATGGAGAAATTCATAATTTGACTGCTGAAGTCTGCTGGGCAGTACTCTTTGCCCTTCTATGAGGAGAGGGCCGGCAAGCTCACCGAAAAGAATCTTCATAGAGAAACCAGGAATTGGAGCGAAAGCGGGCCTGCGAAGAACTCTTCCAAGAGTTTTTGAGAACACCTTTTGTCTTACGGGCTCAGGGGCAGTAAGGTTGTAAACGCCCTCACACTCTCCGTTCATAATGAGATGATGAATTGCGTAGATTTCGTCATCAAGAGAAATCCATGACATCCATTGCTTGCCTCCTGCAAGGGGGCCTCCGCCTCCTAACTTCCATGGGAGGAGCATTCTTTCAAGAGCGCCTCCAGCCGCTGATAGAACAATTCCATTCCTAGTGTTGATCACCCGGATTCCGGCTTCTCTAGCTGATTCAGCGTAAGACTCCCATTCTATCACCGTATCCGTGAGGAAACCTTCTCCTTGTGCGCTATCTTCTGTGAGAACCTCATCTCCTCTATTTCCATAGAATCCTATAGCACTGGCTACAAGGAACGCTTCTGGTTTCTTGCTGAGACTACTGATAGTATCAGAGAGTAGAATGGTGGAGTCTCTCCGAGAGCCTACTATCGCCTCCTTCCTCTTCTTGCTCCACCTCTTGTCCCCAATATTTTCACCACCAAGGTGGATAACAATATCAAACCCCTCTATCTCGGAGGGGTTGATCAATCCCTGTTCCGGATCCCAAGTTAGTTCCTTTAGGCCTTCTTTAGCTGTCCTCCTAACCAATCTCCAGACATCATGCCCACCCGTGTCCAGGAATGCAACTAGTTGCGTTCCTATTAACCCAGAAGAACCAGCGACTAGTATTTTCTTCCTCTTAAGTTGAGAAAATTTTGCATGTTCTTTCATGTCCCTCTGAAGTCTTAACTCTCTTGCCTTGAACATCCTAGATATCCTGCTCTTCACGAGCCACCCTCCCAGAATACTATCTGCTAGATTTCCGAGGGGTCCGAATGGAACTTGGTAGGTAACTTCGTCCTTAACAGTAGTTTTACCTCCACTCTCAGTCAAATCATGATTGTGATTCCACGACCAAAAGGGCCCCTTTACCATCTTGTCAGCGAAGTGATTAGGTGGATCATAGGCAGTATGCTCTGCAACCCAAGTCATTTTCAAGAATGGTGCACCTGGAGCTGGAAATCGAAAAACTCTCTGAGATCCAACCTCTAGTGAATCATCTGCACGGACTTCCTCGGCTACTTCCCAAGGTGGCATTAGCCTTCTGAAAGAGCCTTCATGTTCGAACCAATCGAAGGTTGATTTGATATCTGAGTCCACTACAGTTTCATGCGTGTACTTGTACATTTCTTCACCTTCGGAGACTCTTAGGCAGAGGGGCGTCCTCAGCCCATCTGGAGAGATAACCATCCAGCTTCAGCTTCCTTTTTGTATTCGCAGAAGACATATATCTAACCTTTCCAAAAATAGGTCTCTCGGGACCCCATGCCCTGTCATGCCTTCCCAGAACCCAGAAGATTCCAGTGTACGAGTTTGGGTCTCTTCCGTCTAAGGCCCATCTATCATTAATCCTTATCATCCAATCAGCTGCAGTTTCAGGATCTGGTGACCATTCTAGGATTCTCTTCCCCCAGAGCATTCTCAGGTAATTGTGCATGTGTCCAGTTCTGAGTAGTTGTCTTTGAGCTGAGTTCCATACCTCGTCACTAGTCTTCGCGCCTTCAATCTCTTCGAAAGTATATCTTACACGCTCATCATCTCTATGTTCGTTGAGCGTTTCCTTTGCCCAGTTTGGTATAGAATCTAGCGTGTTGTGATCCCTTCTGAAGTGTGCGAAGTTGAATCCCAGCTCTCTCCATGTGATAATTTGATCGAGAAAAGACTCCGCAGAGTCTGATAGGCCCCACCATCCTGATCTGGAGCCCCTTCCAGTGTCTTCTACACAAACTGA
>DALC01000081.1:2447-3740 GCA_002499325.1 Euryarchaeota archaeon UBA538 | reverse complement strand
TGTAGCCATGGAGATAGCCCACTAACTGCCGGGTTATCTGCGTCATTCCTTCCCTCTGAATAGTTTTGCAACCTCTTTTCTAGGAATCTTCCCAATCTTGAGACTGCCTCGAAATATCCTCCCTTCATTGAGTCTACGGGGTACACCTCATGATCTATCGTTAATGGCGCCATGGCCTTCTTGCCCACACTACCTCCTTCAGCAACTCTCCAGATCCATTCCAGAGGAGGAAACTCGATATCTAACTCTTCGACAATTTCATCGAATCTAGCCATATTCATAGATAAATCTGAGCTAATTCCACTCATAGGGTTCTCATTCGGAATTGTAGACAGGGCACCATACAGACTCTTCTGGACATGCTTTCTGAAAGAGTATGCAGTCTTGTGCGCCTTGTCAGCGTAGCTCATTGGGATTATCCCGTTAGAATCCACAGCTTCGACGCTTACGTTACATGTTTTACTAGCTCTTTCCATGACCCATCGAGGTAGGTAGGTGGGATAATCATCAATTATTACCGCACAAGCTTTTGTTGAGAGTTTCTTGAGCATGCCGTCTCCTGAGTCAAGGTGATTCTCAATCCATGGCAAGTAGGTGATTCCATTATCTGAGAAAATGGAAATGTTGTCTACCATTCCTTGTGCAACAAAAGTCAGAACTCTCTCGCTGGACCACTCGTGTCTGACGGAAATGCACTCGACTACAAGAAGTGGTTTTCCTAGTTCTTGGCATAATTCGATAGCCCTATCCATGGCAGAATTGTAATGGTATCTTCGCACTGAGGTCATCCAGTAGAGCACAAACTCACCCGAATCATCTACAGGCTCGTCATTTAACCTTCGTACTCTTGGAGAAGACACGCAAACCAACCCTCCCGTTACATCAATCACGAGTCTATACTTCCTCTCAAGCATATAAGGCGGTGTTTTCTTTCCTGTTGGATTTCAAACATTCATTCATAACCTCATGTGAACACCATAACAACATGACCATACAAGTCAGGAAAGATGCTGAACCAATCGAAATTGAAGCAGATGCGTACCTCCCTACGGAGTTTGGAAACTTTAGAGTAAGAGTTACCAAAGACTCCAACGGGAAAGAGCACGCGCTATTGTACACTGGAGATATATCCAACGGCGATGCTCCTCTGGTGAGGATACATTCGGAGTGTCTGACAGGGGACGCATTCGGGTCCATGAAGTGTGACTGTGGTCCACAACTAGAAGCCGCGATGAGGAAAATCCAGGAAGAAGGATGCGGGGCAGTAGTGTACCTCAGACAAGAAGGAAGAGG
>DALC01000081.1:1572-2075 GCA_002499325.1 Euryarchaeota archaeon UBA538 | reverse complement strand
CACTCTCGATGCTAACCTAGCTCTGGGCCTTCCAGCAGATGCAAGAGAATACGGAATTGCTGCCAAAATGCTCAAGGAAGCTGGAGTAAAAAGAGTAAAGCTAATGACGAACAATCCACTTAAAATCCAAGGTCTCAGGAACAATGGTATTCATGTTGAGAGGAGAATAGAGCACATCTCAGGCGTTTCATTAGAGAATATACACTATCTATCCACGAAAGGTAAGAGAATGGGCCACATACTTGACATATAAGAAACCGTTCGTGCCACTGGAGAGATTGTTAATGTCATCAATGATAGGTCAGAAAGCACCAGATTTCTCGTTGCAGACTAGCGACGGTGAGGAATTCAATTTCAGTGATTTGGATGGATCCTGGAAAGTGGTATTCTTCTATGCCAAGGCTGGCTCTCCAACGTGCAAGAGAGGATGTCTTAACTTCAAGCAACAATATGATCTCTTTCGCTCATTGGAGCCATCTGTAGAAGTAATCGGAATAAGTCAA
>DALC01000081.1:538-1196 GCA_002499325.1 Euryarchaeota archaeon UBA538 | reverse complement strand
TATCAGATTCTGATAGAAAGGTTGCTGACATGTTCAAAGTCCCTGTTCATCTAGGAGCTTTTCCCGCCAAATCCTCATTTGTTATAGGGCCTGACAATACAATCCATCATGTCTATGACTGGCTCTTCAGACCCAGGAGGCATGTTGCGAGGATTCTAGACTCACTTAGCAAAATAACTGATGGGGGGCGATTCTCCTGACATGGAGCCAGATTCTCACAGATGCCGGTCTTTCCGAGAGGGAGATCAACGCACTAACTGTACTGTCTAGAAAATCTAACATCAAGGCTAGTGAGCTGGCCAAAGAACTCGATACAACTCGGCTAGATGCTTACAACTCGCTCGAGAGACTGCAGAGGATAGGACTGGTAACAACAACCGCTGATAGGCCAATGAGATTCTCTAGCCCTCCGCTTGACAGTGCTGTAACTCACTTGATTGAGATTAGGAAGGAGCAACTGAAGAGGATAGAGCAAGGGCTTGAAGATATTCAAAGTGGATCAAAGTACTCATCTCCAGTTGAGAAAGGAGTCTCGGACGATGAGCCCAAGTTTGCTGTCCTGAAGGAGAGAGTCCACATCATGAAAAGGATCGAGAAGATGGCTGAAGAGGCTCAGGATGAGATTGTCTTGACTCTTGGAAAGTTCGGCATTCTTCAT
>DALC01000081.1:0-128 GCA_002499325.1 Euryarchaeota archaeon UBA538 | reverse complement strand
ATCAGATTCTACAACGATCTCCATGAATCAATAGATATCCGTCATTCTGATGACTTGGACGCACAGAGCGCATTAGTAGACGACTTTGAGGTCGTTCAGTACCTCAGTATGGAGGAGAACCCCGTCGG
>DALC01000079.1 GCA_002499325.1 Euryarchaeota archaeon UBA538 | reverse complement strand
TGTCTATATCGCTCAGCCTCCACTCTATCAATTATCTAAAGGAAGGGTAAGTAGGTATGTATTTTCGGATGAAGAAAGAGATAAGGTAATTTTGGAGTTACAGGGAGATAATCCTAATGCCAAAATTGGTGTGCAGAGATACAAGGGACTTGGCGAGATGAATCCAGATCAACTCTGGGAAACTACGATGAATCCGGAGACTAGAACTATGCTAAAAGTAACAGTCCAAGATGCGGAGGAAACCGATAGGCTATTTGAGATATTGATGGGCGAAGATGTCCCTGATCGTAGAGCATTTATCGAAAAATACGCCAAGGAGGTGACGAATCTTGACATCTGAAGAAAATACAAATGAGGATTTATCCGTAAGAAATGAGAATATACTAAATCATACTTTGAACAAAGAAATGAAGACATCGTACATCAATTATGCAATGTCAGTAATTATTGGTAGAGCTTTGCCCGACGTCAGAGACGGTTTGAAGCCGGTACACCGACGTGTCCTCTACGGGATGTATGAAGGAGGTCATACTTCTGACAGAAAATACAGTAAATCCGCACGTTCAGTAGGTGAAGTAATGGGTAAATATCATCCCCACGGCGATCTATCAATCTATGATACGATGGTCAGGATGGCGCAGGAATTCTCATTGCGATACCCTCTTGTTGATGGACAGGGAAATTTTGGTTCTATTGATGGCGATCCCCCTGCTGCGATGCGTTATACAGAAAGTAGATTGGATAAGATTTCAAAACACATGCTGGAGGATATTGAGAAAAAAACTGTTGATTTTCAGCCTAATTTTGATGATTCGGAAATGGAGCCGACCGTTCTACCTGCAAGATTACCAAATCTACTGCTGAATGGAAGTGATGGTATTGCGGTTGGAATGGCAACAAGGATGCCCCCTCACAACCTTACGGAGGTAGCGGGAGCGGTTAGGATGCATGTCGATCAGATCCTCCAACAGGGAGCTGAAAGCAAGGAAGTTCCTAGTATCCCCATCGAGGATTACATGAGTCATATCAAAGGACCTGATTTCCCAACTGGTGCGACCATCCATGGAATAGATGGTATCCTCGATATGTACTCAACGGGCAAGGGAAGATTCCATGTTCGGTCAAAGTGCGATGTACAAGATGATTCCAACGGAAAAATGATAATAATTCATGAAATCCCGTATCAAGTAAAGAAATCAGATATGCTCGTTCACATAGCTGATTTAGTTTCAAAGGGTTCAGTAATAGGAATCAGAGACATTAGAGATGAGTCCTCTAAAGAGGGAATAAGGGTCGTTATAGAAGTGAAGAATAATGCTGATCCTAATGCAGTTCTGAATCAGCTATTCAAGTCTAGTAGGCTACAAGAGTCATATTCGGCAAATATGATGGGTATTTTGGATGGGAGGCCAGTACTTTTGACCTTACCAGTAATTTTACACACGTATGTCGAACACCGGGAGTCAGTCATCGAAAGGAGGGCTAAGTTTGAGTTGGAAAAAGCTGAGGCTCGGGCTCATATCCTTGAGGGCTTAGTGAAGGCCCAGGATAGAATTGATGATGTTATTGCAGTTGGAAAGGCAAGTTCGGGAAGAGATCAATTTGAGTCTGTATTGCAGGGAATTGAGAAGTTCTCTGGAATATCTAAATTTGACTTTACAGAACCTCAAGCCAAAGCCATAGCCGAACGTCGGTTATATCAACTGAGCCGTCTAGATGTCGAGAAGGTGGAAAACGAATATGATGAATTAAAAATTAAAATCGCGGATTTGCAAGATATAATTTCCTCGAGACCTCGACGTCTTCAGATATTAATTGAGGAGCTTGATGAAATGGTGGAGAAGCATGGTGATGAGCGTAGATCTTCCATTGATCCGATGCCTCTATCGATGGATAGGGAAGATTTGATTGAAGAGCGGGCGATCGTAATATCCCTCTCTGAAGACAATTATATCCGACATATGCCAGTAGAATCTTTCAGACTTCAGAATAGAGGGGGGAAGGGACTCAAAGGCGTGACTACAAAGGATGAGGATTTTCCAAAATCAATACTTACCTGCTTCAGCAAGGACAGGTTACTGATATTTACGAATCATGGAAGGGTGTATGGGCTTAGGGCATGGGAAACTCCCTCTGCAAGCAGATATGGCAGGGGGACGCATATTAGGAATCTACTAGCAGGGATAAGAGATGAAGAGAAGGTGATATCTATCCTACCGATGAATAAACAACTCATTGATGAACCAGATGGCCACTACCTGATATTTTCAACCCTCAATGGGAGGATTAAAAGAAGTCAACTATCAGAATACGTCAAGATAAATAGGAATGGAAAATATGCAATAAAATTCGCGGAAGGCGCCTCCGATTCACTTGTTTCTGTAAGGTCGGCTACTGAAGAGGACCATGTTGTACTGGTTTCAGCCAAGGGTAATGCATGCAGGTTTATGCCCGCTGAAGTACGGAAAAGAATTGATCCTTCTACGGGAGAGGAGCAAACTACTCAGTTAGTGAGAGTACAGGGAAGAGTCAGCCAGGGAGTATCTGGAATGAAACTCAGTAAAGGAGATCGGGTCATTGGAATGATAGTTACTGATGATTTCGAAACTAGCGTGCTTACTGTGTCTAAGCATGGTATGGCTAAGAGGAGCAGGCTCGGGTCGGGCGAGATGATTGCAGTAACTGATGAAGCAACAGGAGATCCCGAAATTGATGAGAATGGCGAGGCCATAGTCGAAAGAGATGGTTACAGGAGAACAAATAGAGGGACAAAAGGAGTCAAGACTATGGCTCTGGATGAAGATGACGAGATTGTGGCAGTCAGGCAGATACCGGATCTTAATGATCAGTTATTCATGTTAACCTCAAAGGGAATGATGATCAGAATGGCTTCTGTTCAGACAAAGGAAACCCTTGGCAAGGTTACGAAGGGGACCAGAATAATGGAATTGAGGAATCCGGATAAGAAGGGATATGCAGATGAGGTCATATTTGTAGCTAGATTGCCCTCGTCATTAGTTGATATTGGAGCCTCTGAAGAAGAAGAGTGAGACCGCTCGGCTTAAGCGAGGACCAATGGTCGCTAGGGCGCTGCGGCAGTCGCATAGCCTGGCCATTGCGCTGGATTGCTAATCCAGTGGTGTTTCACCTCGGGAGTTCGAATCTCCCCTGCCGCGCCATTAATTCTGGGCATGAGTTATTTCCTCATGCGGTTACGGGAGTATGTGACGTCTATTGCAGATTTGACTATCGTCATTTTTCTGATATTATCAATAGCTCTGATATTGATTCTCAGGAGGCATTTCGCCATGTCTCCTTCAAATGACAGATCATGGGTCAATGATAATGAAAGGCTAGCCACCGTTGAGTTTGAAGGAGATATAGCATTGTTCAGAAATGTCCGTGATTTCAATTGGAGAACTACCAAGGATTACGATGAACGATGGATAGATGTGAGAGTGGACCTGAGTAAGGTGACGAAGATATGGTTTGTACTCGAATATTTTAGCCCTGAAAGAAGAGAGATGGCCCATACTATACTTAGCTATGAATTTGAAGATGGCAGAAGACTAGCTTGCTCAATCGAGGTTAGAAAGAAGAAAGGAGTCTCTTATGACCCTTTGAAAGGTATTTTTAGAACTTATGAGTTAATCTATGTCTGGGGCACTGAGCGTGATATCATCGGAGTGAGATCACGATGCAGAATAAAATCTAAGACGCATCTTTTCGAAGGGGTGGTTCTTGGTCCGGGAAACGAAAGGAGAATGCTGGAGTCTTACATAAGAAGAACAAACAAGTTGGCAGATGAGCCTGAGTGGTACAACACACTCACAAACACCTGTACAACAAATATAGTCAATCATGTTAACGAAGTATACCCTGGGAGAGTCCCTTGGGCAATAGGGGTAATGATGCCGGGCCTGAGTCCGAAAATGCTACTTCGAAATAATCTTGTCAAGAATACTGGAGGATTACATGATACCATGCGTTTCAGCGTCATAGATGAGGCATCTGGAGAGTGGGATTCTTCTGTTGACTTCGGAGATTGGATAAGAAGCAGAGATACGAGGATTCAACATGAATGAGCTGCACGTGGTTTCATGATGGAATTCGACGCTACCAATCTGACCGGTTCTTTTGACTGGTTAATGCCTCCTTCAAAGAGCCATATGATTAGATGGCTAGCTCTTGGGTCTCAGAGTCGAGGAGAGACCAATATCTCATTTGAGGGAGTGCCCGGAGAGGACTCATTCGCGATGGCAAATTGTTTAGCGGCAATGGGCTCAAAGATTGATTTTAGAGAAGGAAATTGGCTCATTGAAGGCTCGAAAGATGGATTATATATTCCTGATCATGTTCTGAACTGTGGAAATTCTGGTACTACAGCCAGTGTGGTTTCAGCGATGTCGGCTTGTTTGAAAGGTGATGCTAAAATAGACGGAGATAGTTCACTCAGAAGGAGGAGTTCTGTCGGACTTTGTGAGACTTTATCCCAACTTGGATGTGAGATAAGTAGTAATTCTGTACCCAGGACAATATCGGGAAGGATTAGCTCTAAGGATGCCACTATTGATTGGAGTGGAACAAGTCAGGGTTTGACTGCCATGGCCCTGGCATCCCCCAATTTACCAAATGAAATTTCTCTCAAGACAAAGGGAGTGCATGTTAGCGAAGGATATTGGGGCCTGACTAAGAAAATATGCTCAATGTCGGGAAAAAGTATCGGCATCTACAGGGACGAATTACAACTAGGCCCATGGGAAGTTTGCACGCCTTCACTCATTGAGGTATGTGCTGAGGAAAGCTTGATACCGATGGCTACTCTTTTCTCTAGAATACACGGAGTTACTGTCAGAAAAAATAATGTTGACGAGATTATCGGATTGAAGAAAGCTATCGATATGTTGATTGCTGGTTCAGAGATCCTAGATTTAACACATGCATCGGATATTATCACCCCTTCTGCCGCGATAATGGCAATTGGAAATGGTGGAAGGATAACAGGGTGTGCACATGCCAGGGGTAAGGAAAGTGACCGGATATCCAAGACAATAGAGATGCTTAGTGCATTCGGAATAAAGTCAATGGAAAGTAGTGACGGCATTATTGTTCCGGGAGGACAGGAACCAACCTGTCCTGTCGATCCTGTATTGACTTATTCTGACCATAGAATGGCAATGACCGCGATGATAATAGCTTCCAAGACCGGTGGGCGTGTAGAAGGAGATGATTGTGTGAGTGCCACCGATCCAGGGTTTACAAAACGCATCCAAAGCATATGCGAGAGTGCCTGACTCCGGGGGCCCGATAGTGGAATCAAAAACTGGAGAGCTTGGGACACATCTCCTACTGTTGTTGGCTGCCATCAT
Organism: Euryarchaeota archaeon UBA538; assembly: GCA_002499325.1. Lineage (GTDB taxonomy): Archaea > Thermoplasmatota > Poseidoniia > Poseidoniales > Thalassarchaeaceae > MGIIb-O5. The sequence continues at coordinate 8,815 of DALC01000079.1, read as the reverse complement.
ATGGGGCTCTACTTGGGCCGCTGGTAGATTCCTCAGTTACGGTACCGACGGCAATAGTTCCGCTACTCTCGAGCCGGCTACTTCAGCATGGCTGAGATATGTATTTGCGGTTTTAGTGTTCTTCATCTGGTATTTAGCAAATAGATCTAGAGGAGTTTTCAGATTCATCCCTCCGGACGCAGAATCATGGAGATTATCGATTTGGCTGGGTATCTTCGGGACTATGTGTTATCAATTATTTTTCATGCATGGAATGTCTTGGACAGCAGCGGGAGATGCTTCCCTGATAGTTTCTCTAAATCCAGTTTTTACCGTCCTCTTGGCCGCCCCTATGCTAGATCAGAAAATTACTGGCAGAATGTCCTTGGGACTTATCATTGGGATTACCGGGGTTCTTGTTGTTGTAGGATGGAGTCCAAACTCAGATATTCCTTTTAATCATCGATTAATCGGAGATTTGATGATTCTTATGGCCGCTTTATCATGGGCCACTACTACGAATTTAACCAAGATTCTGCTATCACGGAAAAGTGATGTTTCCCCCCTTGAGATAGTAGTCTGGTACTCATTCATTGGTTGGGTTCTGCTAACCCCTTGGATGTTTTTCGAGATTTGGTCTTCCGGAATACCAACTCCTAGTTATTCAGAATGGGCTACTGTTGCATATCTGGGAGTGATTTCAACTGTTCTTGCTTACGTATTATTTGCAAAGGGAATAGAAGTAATTGGGCCAACGGCCGCTTCTTCCTATGTTTTCCTCGTCCCTGTTTTTGGAGTAATTGGCGGTTGGGCATTATTAGGGGAGAATATCGGAGCGTCCATGATAGTTGGATTTATTCTAATTGTTGTGGGGGTTGGGGAGGTCCAGAAACAGAGTGAACGTGTTTTGAATGGTTGAGAAGCTCTCGTTGCCTTGGCCTCACGATTAAATATGGGGGGTTGGTCGCCCGCGAGAGAGGTGAGTAAGTGGCACGCAAACCAGCGAAGATGTACCGCCAAGTAAAGGGCCAGTCATTTACTCGCAGGGAGTACACCGGAGGAGTACCAAACAATCGTATTCTCAGGTACTTCATGGGAAATAGAAAAGCAGCTGAGGCAGGAGATTTTCCAGTAGTTATTGAGCTGACATCAGATAATGCATGTCAGATCAGGGATAGTGCTCTTGAGTCGGCTAGACAAGTAGCTAATGCCACAATAAGAAATTCGGCGGGCGTGGACGGCTACGCCCTCAGGATTCATGTTTACCCACATCAAATTCTACGAGAGAATAAGCAGGCCACTGGTGCGGGTGCTGATCGTGTCTCTCAGGGAATGAGGCAGGCTTTCGGGAAGAATGTTGGAACTGCTGCGAGAGTCTTGAGAGGACAGACTATTGTGTCCATCCATATGAATCCAGAAAATTACGATGCGGCTAAGGATGCCCTTCGTAAAGCGAGCTGTAAGTTCCCCACTCCTTGTTCCCAGAGAGTTGTCAGGGGAGCCGAGCACTTGAAGGGAAAAGTCTGAGGTTGATGGGCAATGGAGCCCGGCGACCCCCTTGCCATACTTCAGGATTCACTAAGGGGCGCTCCGATTATTTGGAAAGGGGAGTATCCCTACTTTATACATCCAATTTCAGATGGAATACCGAGGATGGACCCTGATGTTCTTCGTGCCACAAGAGATCTCATTGTCTCAATGGTTGATTGGTCGGAAATAGATCTCATAGTCAGTGTTGAGGCGATGGGTTTGCCATTGTTGGCCTCGGTAGGCGAGGCATCGGGGAAACCCACTGTTGTTATCAGAAAGAGGTCTTATGGAATGGAGGGGGAAGTGAAAGTTGACGTTTCCACAGGATATTCAAAATCTACCATATATGTCAACGATATCAAACCCGGGGAAAGGATACTTATTGTGGATGATGTCATCTCTACAGGAGGTACATTAGAGCCAATTCTTGAGGCAATCGAAGGAATAGGGGCGAAGCTACAGGATATTATTATCGCAATAGAGAAAGGGGATGGGCGCGAACGTCTCTCCAGAGAGAAACCTGAGTGGCCCATAAGGACACTAGCCAGGATAGAAATAGTTGATGGGAAAGTAGAGATTATTGAGTGATTACTAATGGATTTAGACAGACATGACTTTCAGCTCGATGAGTTGGTTACGAGAATAAAATCGAATGACCATCGCCTTATTGCATTACAAGTTCCAGAGGGCCTGAAAATGCAAGCTCTGGAAATGATGGATCAGATAGAAGATGACTCAGATGCCAAGGTTGTTCTTGCGGCAGACCCTTGCTATGGTGCCTGTGATTTAGTACATGACAAGATGAGAGCGATGGGAGTTGAGCTAGTTGCACATATGGGACATAGTCAGATGAACATAGACTCTGGGATGCCGACGCAGTTCATCTCGGTGACGTACGATGGCGAGCCAGAAATTGAAGGAGTCTTGCCGATTCTTAGAGCCCATCTATCAATTGCCGAGTCTAGGAAGGGAGCGGAAAGGAAGAATGATCTCGATGAGGAGGAGGCACAGGAGATTTTCTTAGATGCGGTAGGTAGGTTCTCCCCTCTAAAGGAGACCAAACTCGGTCTTGTAGGATCAATACAACACCTACACCTACTTCCAAAATACAAAGAAATGTTGGAAAGAGCTGGGTTCGAAGTAGAAATACCGACTGGAGGAGATAGGCTAACATTCCCTGGGCAGGTTCTCGGTTGCAATTATTCTGGAGATAATGAGAATATAGGGCATTACCTGTTCCTTGGTTCTGGAGATTTTCATCCGATAGGTTTGGTTCTCCATACAGGGAAGCCTTTGGCCCTTCTAGACCCCTATACTGGAGACTCAAGTGAGATGTCTTTCGATCGTATCGAAAGGATTCTAAGGCAACGTTTTGGGCTAATTATGGAAATAGACAATGCTACTACTTTTGGAATTCTAATTGGGGAAAAGCCGGGGCAGATGAGGAGGAACCTTGCAATTAGGATGAAAAGAATTCTCGAGAAGCATGGTAAGAAGGGATACTTACTCGCACTCGATCACGTGAGTCCTGATCTGATAGACTTCTACCCGGTTGACGCGTTCGTGAATACTGCGTGTCCGAGGATAGCCATTGATGACTCAGTAAGGTATGACAAGCCGTTGGTAACTCCATATGAGCTTGAAGTTGCCTTGGGTGAAAAGAAGTGGGAAAACGGTTACCAATTTGATGAGATTCCGTGATTTGGCGATTGAGATATCGACATGATGTGTAGTCAATTTCCAATTTCCCCTGAATATGTCTAATAACGATGTTAGCGCGTGTAGTTTGATGGCAGACTACCTTGACAGTATCGGTGCCGGCAAGATACTTGTCGACAGGGGCCCACTTTCATTCGATTGGACCCCTCCAAGTCTTGTAGGCAGGGACAATGAACTAGGCATTTTAGCCTCGATGTTCATGGGAATAGGCAATGAGGGAGTGAGTGGTCGCGCGGTTGTCATAGGACATGTTGGAACGGGGAAAACCGTACTAACTAGAAGATTTGGAGAGGATGTAGTCAGAGAGTTGGATGGGGTTAGAAAGATGGCTCTCTCTCATGTTAATTGTCGTAATCATCCCTCTACGAATCAGGTCTTACAACAAATTGCACTGTCTTTGGACTCCCGGCATCCTGAGAGAGGATTTAGCTCTGGAGAAATCATTCAGTCGATAAGGAGGAATATTCGATCTAGGGGGCTCCATATGATATTGGTGTTGGACGAGGTTGATGTCCTCATCAGGAGAGATAATAGCGATCTAATCTACAAACTACTGCGGATCGATGAAGGACAGGGTGGGCAAGGAACTATCTCCCTGATTCTAGTTAGTCAGGACTTGGCACTGATGGGTATGATGGAGCCGGCAATAATCTCGAGACTAGGGGAGAGTAACGTACTGAAGCTGGAGCCTTATGGTTATGATGGCTTGATTGGAATTTCTAAGCAGAGATATGAGGCATCTTGTAGATCCGGATCTGTGAGCGATGATATCTTTGAGAAGATAGGAAGGTTTGCAGAGAGCACTGGCGATGCCAGATTAGCTATCGAGCTTCTTGAGGCCGCGGTGAGGAGGGCGGAGATGGACGGAAGAGGAGAGGTGGCGTTGAGTGATGTAATGCCGAGTACCATAAGGTCTGCTTCTGTTGAGCCAAGCCAGATTGACTCCCTTAGTGCCCATCAGAAACTTGTACTTCTCGGGATATGCAGAAGATTACGCAAGGAAGAGGAGATATCAAGTGGAGATGCTAGGAAGTTGTATGAAGTGGTCTGTGAGGAATTTGAGATAAAACCAAGGAGCTACACGACATTTTGGAAACATCTAAAGGCACTGGAAAAGGAAGGTTTGTTGGAGGCTCGATCAACCAATACTTCAGTTGGCAGGGGCAGAACTACATACATTACAATGACCAATACCGCACCTTCAACGATAGGAAGTAGGATTGAAGAAGAGTTCACTAGGCGGTAGAGGCGATTTATCATTACTTCCGAACCGCTCTTATAGGGGCCTCATGTCGGGTTGCCGTCCAAGGTGTAAATATGGCAGGCGAACAGTCATTCAAGGCAGTCGTTAACGATACTAATCCAAAGTATGGAGGGCGTGCCTTCTCGGTTGAAATAACTGGTTCTAATTACAATCATTTCCTTGGAAAAAAGATAGGCGATTCGGTAGATGGGATGTTTATCGGAGAAGGCGACCAATCGCTGACTGGATATCGCCTGGAAATCACTGGAGGATCGGATCTAACAGGAAGGCCTATGCGCCCAGATCTTGATGGTAGTGGAGTAAAGTCAGTGCTGATCACCGCTGGGATAGGTTACAAGGGAGATAAGAAAGTCAACAAGAAGGGCAAGATCTACCGCTACAAGTATGATGGGCTAAGAAGGAGGAGGAACCTTCGTGGTAACGTAATAGGGCAGGAGACTAGGCAGATTAACCTGAAGATAGTTGAGGCTGGGAAAAGGCCTCTTGGCGTCATATTTGGTATCGAAGAAGAAGTTCCTGCGGATCAGTCCTCTGGTGAAGAGGAGTGAATAGTTGGAGATGGTCTAGCTGACAAGTGATCTACCTAGTCAGCCGGAAGTAAACATTGGAATGGTCGGACACGTTGACCACGGAAAGACTACTCTGACACAGGCTCTTTCTGGCACTTGGACAGATACTCATTCCGAAGAGAGGAAACGTGGAATCAGCATAAAACTTGGATACGCAGATACTGCATTTTACAAGAATAAAGAAGGAGAATACTATGCCAGAGGAAAGAATCCAGATGGAGGAGAAGACTCCGAGAGTGATCTTCTAAGAGTTATTTCGTTTGTGGATGCGCCAGGACACGAGACTCTGATGGCCGTCATGATTTCAGGTGCAGCTATAATGGATGGTGCCTTACTGTTGGTGGCCGCTAATGAGACATGTCCCCAAGCGCAGACTAGAGAGCATTTGGCCGCCTTACAGATTGCTGGTATAGAAAACATAGTCGTAGTACAGAATAAGGTCGATATCGTAAGTAAAGAGCGTGCGATTGAGTCCTACCAAGAAATACTTTCTTTCATAGAAGGTACGATAGCAGAGGGGTCTCCGATAGTTCCTGTTTCAGCACATCATGATGTTAATCTGGACATGTTGATTCAGGCCATAGAGGATACGATTCCTAGCCCCTCTCTAGACTCTGAGGATAAGGGCCTGATGTATGTAGCGCGCTCTTTCGATGTCAATAGGCCCGGTTCGAGGCCGAATAAACTTAGAGGGGGAATAATAGGTGGCAGTATTGTCGAGGGGTCTTTTAGTGTCGGAGACTCCATTCTAATCGCTCCCGGAAGAAGGATTTCAGAGGGAAATAAAACTAGATGGGAGCCTTTGAAGACCACAATAGAAAATATCCAAGCTGGTGGACTGGATCTTCAATCGGCTCATGCTGGTGGACTTTGTGGAATAGCTACCCCCATGGACCCGATGTCAACGAAGGCAGATGACCTCTCGGGACAAGTGATGGCGAAGGAGGGAGAGTTGCCTCCTGTCTGGGAATCCTTGGACCTTGAATTGGAGCTTTTAGATAAGATGGTCTCTGGAGGAGAAGGCGAAGAAGGCGTGGTAAAGCCACTACAAACGAATGAGATGCTTATGGTAAACTCTGCTACTGCTACCAGTGTTGGAACTGTCTCGTCCTCCAAGAAGGGAGAAGCTAGGCTAGCACTGAGGTTGCCAATATGCGCGAAGAAAGGAAGCAGGATCACACTATCTAGAAGAGTAGGCGCCAGATGGAGACTGATAGGCCATGGAACTATCAAAGGGTGATTAATTGGCGGGAGTTCTCGTCGATACCTGTGGCTGGATTGCATTGGTCAAGTCAGGGTTGAACTTGGATTCTGCGATGTCCAATGTCATTGGAAAGCCGGATTTGATAGTAATTGATAGTGTCTGGAAAGAGCTGGATGGCCTATCAAGGGGCAAGAGGGGGCTTCTCCTCGGACTCTTGAAGAGTCGCTCAGATATGATGGATGATCCCCCTGGGGAGAAGCACACTGACATGATGCTCCTACGGCTTTCAAAGATGAATAACTGGCCAGTACTCACGGTTGATACTAGATTGAAGGAAAAACTATCTGAGTCTGGTTGCTCCTATATCGAAGTAGTATCAGATAGAATGCTACGCCTTGTTGATTAGGGAAGAGTGAATAGAACATCATCTCCATGCCCATCCATAAGGCCGATCTTTACTGCTGCGTCAATCCATGCATGCGAGTAGTTTATCGCTCCGAATGCCCGGACTAAATCACCTTTCTCAAGGAAGTACTTCGCATCTGAGTAGTAGTCATCGCACATCCTCATCATTGAGTCTAATTTTTCCAGGTCCTCCTTGCTAAGATTATTTGGTGTGGCCTTATTCCTTGCTTGAAGAGTGATTGAGATATATTTCTTTACTCTATCTTCCGTAATTAATACGTCTTCATCCATATTATGCCTCCACTAGTTTCTGTGCCGCTTCTGTGATTTTGAACAGTCTCTTTCTTCCTTGCTTCCTGACAGAAAGGTAACCGGACTTGTATAGTCCGTTGTATATCTGAGAAAGGCGAGGTCTTCCTACCTCGAGCCTGGCCTGTAGTTCTGCATCTGAGGGGGAAATTTCTCTCTCTGAAGCCGTAGATATCACTAGCATTTCAGCTTCATTAAGGTATATACTCCTCTCTTCATCAAAAGGATTGTCCGGCTCCCATGTAGTAGTTGGACGGAAGTTTTCCCTAAGGGGATTTTCATGTTTATTTTCGATAATATCACTTGGTGGAACAGGAGCGTCTTCGATACCGAATGGAGTATCAATAATATCAGTTCCATGATCCTCGAAAACAGGCAAAGAAGAGGTCATTGAAGGCTCGACTGACCAATGAGCGGAATCAGTAGAAATGACACTAGAGGTTTCTTTTTCTGGAAGTTGCGAGTCTTCTATTTCCCACTCTGTCTCGATATTACTAATTGTTGGAATATTGTTTTCTGGTTGATTCCTTTCAATGTCTATCTTGTCTCCCTCCCACAGAGGTGAAATCTCAGATACTGACTCTATGATTGGAGTATCTTCTTTCTCACTGGGCTGTTGGCTTTGGGCTAATTTTGATCTATGGGCAAGGCCTTTGAAACCACTTCCTGAATGAAACATTGGAGGCTCTGTACCCGGTTGCAGGTAGATGAAATCATCCAATGTCCCTTGCTCAGCATCACTTTCTACAGGCATTTCTTCCATATCGGTTCCTGTTTCACTCTCCCATAGGTCATCCGGATCTTCAGAGATCTCCTCAGTATTCACTTGACTTTCACCTGTTTCTGATTGGAAATTGAGGTGGTATTCTTCAAGCTCTTCGCCGGGAAGGTTATTTTCTTTATCTTCGATGTATCTAGTAACGTCTTGGATTGATTCATCACTATCAGAATCGGTCGATTGTGGTTTGAAATCACGGGTTTGGAGAGGCTCATCTACGGATAATTGATCTTTCTCTTCAGCGATATGACCTTGAGATTCATCCGAAAATAAAATTTTATTTTGAGCATCCTTGACATCCTTGTCACTGGAATCATTGGTAATTTTCCAACGCATTAGTCTCTCTAGTGCCCCATGTGCGCCAACATCCCTTCTCTCATCAATGAGATCCCTCAAAATTCGAATAACATCTCTAGGGTTTCCAGAGGTAGATTCATGAATCCTTGATAGTAAAGTATCGTCAATGATCCATTTCTCTCTTGCCTTCCTAGATACGAGTCTGTTAGATAGCTCTTGGATTTGTTCTTTAGAAAGATGTGTTGTATATTCTGGCCTGTCATAAAGCTCAAGAGTTTCTTCATCGATAGAAGACAATTGAGAGGGAGTCAGTACTACGATGACTAGTGCCCTCAGTCTTTGAAGAATGGGAGATATTGAATTTAATACCATGGAGATTTCTATATTTGATGGATAGTCAAGAGATATCACGGGGAGGGATCCGGAACTCTCCTCCAGATTGGAGACTAAATCATCTATCATTTTCTGATTTGAACCCGATGAGCTAAACCCACAGAAATGAATTGCTAATTCATGAATGATTGCGTTGACGGGATCGGTTGTAGGCCAATACTGGCCGACGAAACTTCTTCTCGTCTGTGAAGCTAGAGTTCTCACAACTGATGAACGTCCAGATCCCCTCTCTCCAACAAGTAGTAACATCCTTGGTGATTGTGAAATAATATGTTCTCTCCAAGAAGCGATTAGTCTATCCCGTCCGACTAGGTACTCAGCTCTACCACTTTCGATTGGCCTGAGATCAAAGGGGTTACCTCTCAGTA
>DALC01000007.1:7990-17762 GCA_002499325.1 Euryarchaeota archaeon UBA538 | reverse complement strand
TTTCCTGATGGGGAAGGCTATGTCAGAGTTCCAAGTGAGTCTTTTGATGAAATCAGATCAGAGCCAGTGATTCTAGTATCTAATACGTTCCCAGATTCCGGGATAATGAGGACTATTTTGATGTTAGAAGCGATTAATGACATCAGGAGAGGTGATCTTGAAAACTTCAAAGGGGAAGGAGAGCAGAAGCTTGAGTATGTTGGCCCTGGGGTTTTTCTCGCAGTCCCGTATTATGGGTACGCCAGACAAGATAAGAGATTCTCACCAGGGGAGACAATATCTGCAAGAGTAATCTCGGAAATCCTTGGAAAGGTCTGTGATGGCATGGTGATACTCGACCTCCATGAGCCTAAAGTGCTGGAAGATTGTGATTTCCCTGTAAAATTCGTTAGCTCTATGCCAGAAATTGCTGAGAGGCTCAAAGAGGATGTTGATCCAGACTTCATTCTAAGCCCTGACAAGGGAGCGATAGATAGGGCAAGCGAGGTGGCATCTATCGGAGGCTGGGAATTCAGTTACCTGGAGAAAACTAGGATTGATGCTCACACCATAGAGCATCAGGCGAAGGACCTTGACGTCAACGGGAAGGTGGTAGCCATAGTTGACGATATGATAAGTACGGGCGGGACAATATGCAGAGCTAGTGATGCTCTGAGGAGGCAAGGGGCCAAGTCAGTGTATGCGGCGTGCACTCACGGACTGTTCACTGGTGGTGCGCTATCGAAATTGGCAAGTCATGTTGATGGTGTCTACACAACTGACTCGCTAAGGAATCCTCGATCCGTGGTGAGTTCGGCTCCAGCTCTGGCGCGTGGATTGAGAGAATTGATGGAATGATTGCTTTCGATAATAGGCGCTCCCGATACGTTGCGTTTATATCAGCCATGTCCTGCGACGGCTTACCCAGCACGAGGAGATGTATCCAATGAGTGTTCACATAGCGTTTGAGACCCCGAAAGACATACAAGAGCAAGTTTACGAACTTGTGAAAGCGATTGGCAAGGACGGAAGAGGCAAAATAAAGAAGGGTGCCAATGAGGTCACCAAGGCAGCCGAGAGAGGAATTGCGTCCATGATAGTAATGGCAGAGAACGTAAACCCAGGGGAGCTACTGGCACATGTCCCCATGATTTGTAAAGAGAAGGGAATACCATTCATCTATGTCGAAGATCAGGGATATCTAGCTGACTCAGCAGGAATGACTGCAGGGACCAGAACGGCGGCTGTAGCAGTTCTGGATGTTGATAAAGAAGCCCAGGACATATTCAACGAGGTCAAGGGTCACTACGAGACTCTAGCAAAGTAAATTGGAGGCTGAAAATTTGGCTCAAGAATCATGGCCCGCGGAGGTGGTTGAGATTGTCGGTAGAACTGGCATGAGCGGTGAGGCCATACAGGTAAAGGTCAGAGTTGACGACTCAAATAATCCAAGGGATATTGGAAGAATCATCTCCAGAAATGTCTTGGGACCGGTTCGTGTTGGAGACATACTAATGCTCAGGGACACCGGCAGAGAGGCTCGTCGCCTAGGTAATCGATGAGGTGTGATTATGCCAGAGACAAGAGTTTGTAGCTTCACTAGCGAGGAGATTGAGCCTGGTACTGGTCTTATGTACATCAAGAGAGATGGATCTGTAATGTGGTTCAAGGATAGTAAGGCTAGGAAGAACGCGCTCAAGCTCAAAAGAAACCCAAGAAGGCTCAAGTGGACTCAAAGATACGTAAAGGGCGGAATCAAGTAATTCTCCATATCTGTATTTTATCAAGACCTATTGATAATAAATCGGTTTAGAATAAGTCAGTACCAGGGATATGCCCTCTTATGGGGCTTGTTCACATTGTCGCAATGGCTGTGCATCTAGTAGTGATAGTTTGGATATTATGGTGTATAAGACCTTCAAAGAAGCTGTGTTCATAGCTTCTGCCAGTCGTGCCTCTGAGCGTCCACTGCACAGATTGCCGCCATATGGACCACATCTCTAACACTATCTCCTCTTTGCAATACGTGTGCGGGCTTTGAGAGTCCCTCCAGAATTGGGCCAGTCATCTCAGCTCCTGCGATCCTCTGAAGAAGTTTGTAGGCGATGTTTGCAGATGCCAAGTTGGGACAAATGAGAATATTTGCGGGTCCATCGAATGACATGAACGGATATTCCTTCTGAATCTCTGGTACTAAAGCTGTGTCAGCTTGCATCGGACCGTCGATTATTAGGTCTGGATCAAGCTCTCTGGCTATTGAAATAGCTTCCTCGACCCTATCGGTTCTCATTTCCGATGAGGTGCCGAAATTAGAAAATGAAAGCATTGCAACTCTTGGTTTGACACCGAACCTCCTGGCTACCTTGGCAGTCTGTACTGCTATCTCTGCTAAAGTCCTAGAATCAGGATATATGTTGATAGTGGCATCTCCGATGAACATCAAATCTCCATTCACAGTCATCATATACATCCCTACAATTCTGTGGGAGTCCTTCTCGGGACCTATGATTTGTAGACACGGTTTTACAATATCCGGATAGTTATGAGATACGCCTCCGAGATATCCATCAGCATCTCCCATGTGGACCATCATAGGTGCAAAATAGGTAGAGTTCTTCATTAGACGGTTTGCATCTTCTAAGGTAACTCCCTTCCTGCTCCTAATTTTGTGTAGTTCCTCGGCATAAGTTCCTCTCCTTCTTGGATCGTATCTCACGTCTATCTCTTCACATTCGAAGGCTAATCCAAGCTCCTCCTTGACTGCTCCTATTCTGTCTATGTTTCCCAGCAGTATTGGCTCGCAAATACCTTCAGAGATGCATTGAGATGCCGCTTTGATTATTGTGGGGTCCTCTCCCTCACAGAATACAATTCTCTTCTTACTCCTCTTGGCTTGGTTAATGACCCTTCTCATTATTGATCTTGTGAGACCAAGTCTTGCTTCGAGCTCTTCTCTGTAACCCTCATAGCTGAAGTCATTGGATGATATTCCTGCTACTCCCTCCTCGACAGCGGCAGCTGCCACAGCACTTGCTTCCCAAATGAGGACTCTAGCATCGAATGGCTTTGGAATGATATATTCTGGTCCAAATTGAATCTGCTCTCCCTTGTAGGCGGAAAGAACGTCATCGGGTACTGTCTCTCTGGCTAGTTCTGCGATTGCCTTTGTAGCTGCCATCTTCATGCCCTCAGTAATCCTGGTGGCCCTCACATCGAGAGCGCCCCGGAAAATATAGGGGAACCCTAAGACATTGTTTATCTGATTAGGATAGTCTGACCTGCCTGTAGCAATAATTGCATCATCTCTTACCGACATTACATCCTCGGGCAGAATTTCAGGATCAGGATTTGCAAGAGCGAAAATGAGAGGTCTTTCAGCCATTGATTTGACCATTTCTGAGGATATCAGACCACCCTTGGACAAGCCCAAGAAAACGTCAGAACCAACCATAGCCTCAGAGATGCTCCCATCGGGCAGATTCCTCACGAATTCTGCTTTGTATTCATTCAATTCCCCAGATTTTAGCCTGGTCTTGGTTAGGATTCCCTTAGAGTCTACCATCACAATGTTTGTCTTGTTCACTCCTAACCTCACGTAGTGCCGAGCACAGGAAATTGCTGAAGCTCCAGCTCCAGAAATTACTATCTTGACTTCTGAGATTTCTTTTTCTACTAATTCAAGACCATTCAGAAGCGCTGCTCCAGAGATAATCGCTGTCCCGTGCTGATCATCATGCATGACTGGGATGTCTAGCTCTTCAACCAGTCTCCTCTCAATCTCAAAACATTCAGGGGCTTTAATATCCTCAAGATTGATTCCTCCGAAAGTGGGAGCAATGGCCTTGACAGTGTCGACGAAACCATCAACATCGATCTTGTCCACCTCAATATCGAAGACATCGATGTCGGCGAATGCCTTGAACAGTAGACCCTTGCCCTCCATAACCGGTTTACCTGCAAGTGGCCCAATGTCACCAAGTCCGAGAACAGCAGTACCGTTGCTTACGACTGCTACCAGATTACCCTTTGAGGTGTATGTGTAAACACTGTCTGGATCACTCTCTATCTCCTTGCATGGGAACGCCACCCCAGGCGAATATGCCAGAGATAGCTCGTGGGAAGTTCCATGCGGTTTTGTCGGAACAACAGTAAGCTTTCCAGCAGGCTTTGCCGAGTGATAGTCCAGTGCTTCCTTGCGGAGCCTGTCATCTGTCATACCAACAACCCGTAATCCCGTCCTACCCACCCCTCTTTGATGCTATCCTAACCTGCTCAATTTATTATCAGCCGACTAGTAAGCGTTTAATGTCATGATTATGAGGCACAGTTTACTGTTTTTCCACCTACGGTGGATGTAAGCATGTATTACTCAACGACCCACACCATTCAATATAGTGATAGAATGCCGAACAACCGTGCATACACTAGGTTCTGACTCGGGGACTGCTCCTAAGAGGAGTGCCCTGTTGCTTGTAGGACTAATGGTCCTCCTTCCATGGTCCTCATTTGGGGACTATGAACTGGACGATACCGAAGAGTCGACATACACAGTTCAGAGAGCATGGGGTTCGTCTGGTTACAACGACACAGGGTGGGTCGATCTTGTCGCATCTGGCGCGGACCCCACAAACCAGACTTTTGCCTATGGGGACATGTTTCTGAATTTCGCCCCGGGTGCAGAGATATCTAATCTGACCTTCGAGATAGCAGTAGATGGCGCGGAGAATTATTGCGTCGATGAGCCACAGCTGACCCTCATCAATAGTCAAACGCCAATTCTAGATTGGAGGGGTAATGATTGGCTAGGTTGCCAGTTCGACTTCAACGATAACCCACCAAGTCTAGTAGGGGGGGAGCTATCCACTTCCTTACAGCCAAATTCAGTTAGTGATGCTTCTTGGGTTCTCCCGGCAGGGATCACGATTTCAGATTTGGTGATAGAAGCACTAACTCCCTCTGATCCAAGGATATCTTTCTCTCCTACCGAAGTAGAAGTTTACGACAGTGCAGTGAATCCCATTGATGGTAGGCTTTACGTTCTCCTAGGGGATGATCTGATTCATCTTGATAGTAGTGCTTCCGAGGCCTGTCAATGGAGATGTCCCGGAATAATTCTCATAGACGAGCTTGTCTATGGTAGGAGTATTTCCATTGACACAACTGGTAGTAGACTCCTAGTTGGTACTGCCAATGGGACCATAGTAACCCAGTCATTGGAAGACTCTTCAGAGGGAGCTGTACTACAGCCCAGCGGACCAGGGGATTTGGGAGTCTCTGCTACCGCAACTGGGGCAGATGGGGTGATATGGGCTGTAACCGGCTGTGATTTGAGATTCCTTCCTCCTGGGGACGGGAACGGTGCAACGACCAACTGGGAGGAATACCAATTCTGCTCTTCTTCCTCTGACCAAGCCACTGACATACTGGTGAGCTCGGGAAGTTTGATGATTTCTACCGAGGCAAATGGCGTCTACGTCATTAATTACAATCTCAGTAGTAATCAATCCATAGTGGGCATTCAGAGCATTGACAGATGGGATAGCGGCAACTTCCTCGCCAGCAACAGAATCACTGATTTGCAGATGATGGGCAATCAGCTTCTAATTTCCACGGAGAATGCGGGCATCAGCAGGAGAGATATGTCAACCTCCACTTGGCTTTCGAGGTGGTCTACAGGGAACGCACTGGCCTCAAATAATATCGTTGGGACTTCAGTATCTGATGGTTGGCTACACGTTCTTGCAGGTAACACACTTCAGTCATACGAAATCTCAACAGGAGTTTTCAGAGCTCAGGAAACCGTGCAAGGTATTGGATTGCTGGATAACGCAGTTTCGATTTCATCATGGCCCTCTGGCATTGGTTTCAGAGGACCTAGTGTTGGGATGTCAGTTCTAATTGACTCTACTGGTGTGATGGCCATGCAACATCAAGATTCTGCGATGGGGGTGGAGTACCTAGTTAGTAGCCCGGTCACCGACCCGATGAGATTAGCAGTAAGTATAGATGATAGTGAAGACGGTCAGATATGGGTGGCAGGCGATACAACGATTGACAGATTCAATAATTCTGGAAGAAGATGGTCGAGCCCCATTGATGTAAGTGATTACGCTGGTCAGCAGATGCAATCCGTGACCTCAATCGTTCAGGATGACTCTGGCCAGGTATGGGTCGGGACTGCCGAATCCGGACTACTGAGATTCGATTCAGAGACTGGTACATACCAAGGAGGTATGAGTGGGCTTGGTTCTGAGAGCATCATTTCGATGTCGTATGATGACTACACGCAAACCCTTGTCGTTGGGCACCCGGAGAATGGAGTCTCGCTAGTCAATACTTCTACAATCAGTCTCACTGATACATTCGATACTGGCGATGGTTTGGATTCAGACTTGGTAGTAGATGTTGCTTCCAGGTACGGAATAGCATACATGGCTACTCCAGACAGCGGGCTGATGAGATTGGATTTATCAGAATTACAGATTCTAGGTTCTTGGCAGTCTCTAGGAGCGGATAACCTAGAAGAAGCTCCAATAGCCGTGGACGGGGATACTGTTTACCTTGGTCTAACTGGATTCGGGATAATGGTTCTCGACAGAATCAACGGAGATATTAGAGACCTTCTAACCGTTGATAACAGTGGCCTCCCAGATAATGATGTACTGTCTTTGTACATTTTTGGTGGAGATTTAGTTGTCGGATCAAGAGTGGCGAACACAGGTGCTCAATCGAATGGTGGCCTTGCTATCTGGGATGGGGCGTCTTGGGATCAGCTTGAAACTAGTATTCCGGGGTGGAATAACGACCCCTGGGAATTCAATGATATCACCAGCGATGGTTCAGATATTTACGCCGCTACAAATAGAGGTGCCTGTGCATGGGGAGATACCGGGCAGGGCACATTAGACCTACTTGAGTGCCTTACCACTGGTGGTGGTTCGGAAATGCCATCTCGACAGGTAAATTCTGTCGATCTAATAGGTAATGACTCAGATGGTTATCCGATACTTTACGCCGGAACCGAAGGTGGCGCAGTAGTAGTGGACACTAGCGAACTTGGTGGTGTTGATGGTTTTGAAATCATTGATGTTTGGACCGCCGGTGACGACACTCAGCGTGCGAAGACCGTGAAGATAGGAGAAATACTCTATCTCGGATTTGAGAATACCGGAATTGCCAGATATGACCTAGCCAATGAAGAGTGGCTTACCACTTGGGATAGTACGCAGGGATATATCGATGATGATGATGTCACTACACTGATCCCGGGTAGGCAGAGCGGGACGATGTGGGCAGGAGGAGATTTCGGACTTACCCTGATAGATGTGGTCAATGATACGGTTCTCATCGACTGGGATAGAGGATCCAATGCCAATGGCCCGGATGTTCCCTCGAGAAGTCCTGCTGAGATGGCAATAGTAGGGGATGTTCTCTACTATTCCACCCAGAGGAGTAATCAGTGGTGGGACTCCAATGATCAGGTTTACAGGATTGCGCTGAATAACAACACCTCACTATCTGCCTTGGATGCAGGTGATCAGATTGGATCCAGCTCCAAGGTATATGGTATGGGAGTAGTTGGAAACGAGCTCTGGATTGGTGTAAGACCCACCCAGTCATGGAACGATGGAGAGGGGACGATTGTCAGGTGGAACACTATCAATGAGACATGGCAGGACGATCTAGAGACCATTGGAAACGTCCAGAGAGTTAATGCTCAGCTTCTGGGTGACTGCTTCCCACTGAATTCGTCTTCCTGTGAGATGTGGGTAGCATACGGTGACAGTATCCTACGGAGATTCCAATACTCCTCCATGACGCTCTTGGATGAGTGGTCTGACTTCCCCGGTCCTGTAAGAGGAATGGAGGAGTTCCAGGGAGAGTACCTATTCGCGACAATGGACGGCATATACCGATGGAATCCCATCAACGAGACATTCGAAAACCCTTGGACAGAGAATGACGGGCTTCCGAATGACGTAGAAGACGGATTCTTCTCCATGGAGATAGTTGGAGATGACTTATGGGTATCTTCGCATCGTCAGGGAAGCTGGAGTCCCAATGCTCAGATACTAAGCAAAAATGGTACCAGTGGTAACTGGACTACTTGGGATCTTGGCTCGGGTGATATCCCAGGAGGGTACGGAGCCGACATATTAGTTTGCGATGAGATAATTCACTTCGCAATTGGTAGGCTTTCCTGGTTTGGCAATCAAGGAGGGGTAGCTAGGTTCGACTTAGCTGACCATGATAACGACGGTATCCGCAGTGAGTGGATAGACCCTCTCACGGACAGTGGAAATAACGGACTCTCCGATGATGACCCACGCGCACTTGCCTGCGATGATGCAAATCGAATACTATATGTGGGCTTTGATTCAACCGGGGTCGGGATTGATAGATTCAACTACAATACGGGGAGCTTTCTACCTACTCTGACTTCAGCAGACGGGATTTCGGAAGACGAGATATTCCCAGGCGGGATGCTCCATGATGGAAATGTACTCCTATCTGCTCACCAATATGACAACACTGGTGGAATCTCGAGGATAGTGACATCGGGAACATCTGTGTCGAGTGGACAGGTTCTGAGTCCAGGTATGGATGGATGCTCAATTGTCAGAGTTCCTGCTAACATTCCCACATACGCCATTGGAAGGTCCGGACAAACCACCGGATTGAATCGGGTTGACATGTTAGACAGTACTGGTCTCATAGCCTCTGGGTTTGATGAGCTTGCGGGCCTCTCCAGTGGACGGGTCGTCGAGTTCGAAGCTAACTCGACTCACGTATGGGTTGCCTCAGCATTCGATAGTAACTCCTACTTGGCTACATCAATACTCCAGGGAGAAATCCTACTGAACGGGTCTGTAAGATGGGAATATGGCTACAATCTGCTCGACGACGATGTGATCAGCAGTATGCATCTCGATGGAGATACAATGTGGGTTACCACCGCTGGAAGAGGGCTGTATTCTATCGATCTGCTACAGAGGTCCTACTCATCTACTGCTCCTGCCCTTCACGGACAAATGGATGGAATGGTACTGGATGTTGATGATGGCATGCTATACGTCGGACTGATGGGTAACGAAGGATCTGCAGCTGGCTTCCATTCATTCGACACTACTTCACTTAGCTGGGGGGATGGAAGCCTGCTCGCCGGACTTCCAAATGACATAGTAACGGACTTCGTTGGATTAGGTGATAAGATATTAACGGCTACATGGGGAGGAATAGCTGTTTTCAATACAAGCCTGAATGAGTGGGAAGACCCGATAACTACGTTCGATGGCTTACCGAGTTCGATATATGATCACCTGCTGATAGCCAACACGCCAACGATTGGAGAAACCATCCTTGCTGGAGGCCCTGCTGGGGTGACAATACTAGACTCTAATCTCACAGTTTTGACGACCAGAGGATTCTCTGATGGGCTTGCGGGGAACAGTGTTTCTGGTCTCTTCTATGCAGACAGCATCAGTAGGCAGGTAACAGACGAAAACGGTGTGACGATAACTGAGTATCACGATGAGTCAGTATTCATCTCTCATAACGGACAAGGGGCCACGAGGCCGGGAGTTGTTGCATGGGATATAGCCACGGATATGGTTAACGGAACTTATCAGATTGACAAGATTCCCAGCAACGACGTTCGTTCAATCGCAGCGGATGACTGGGGGGTCCACATAGCTACAGACATCTCTCCGATAGTCCACTGGAATTCATCCTCGCTAGACATGGAGGTTGGGGCCCCCACAAATTCGATGATGTCATGGCCTCCGAGTGAACT
>DALC01000007.1:0-7566 GCA_002499325.1 Euryarchaeota archaeon UBA538 | reverse complement strand
AGAGGAGCACATGTAAGTGACGACGGCCTCTATCTGGTATCAGATGATGGGCTTCACCACTTCAAACCAGTTGATGGTCTTGTGGAGTCGGATATTAGTGGACAAAGAAATGCAAACCCTCTGAACATCATTATTGGAGACAGGACTTGGTCGGAAGTCAATGAAACGGCTAGGCCTGGGATGAGTACTATCTTGGTGAATGATGAGCAACCCATTGATATTCCATTAATGTCTGATTCGGTTCTTCCAGGTAGGCTTCCAATGAATCCCCTTGCGATGACCTTGTCTTCACCAGAAGCTGGGGCTTGGGTGTGGGCGAGATCATCATTCCTCAACTATTCTGGGAGCTGGGATATGCAGACGACGAACCCCGGGATACAGTCAGCTTTCCAGTCCGCAATATCTCAAGTTGGACCGGGTTATTCTTCTGCTGAGACGCATATCCAGTTACAATCACCCAGTGACGGTAAAATGAAAGTTAGGATCACCTATGACTGGGAGAGGATTGAGGTTCCCACAAACATAGTCAATATTACTGACAGGCCTAACGATGGAGGTGGAGTCTTGGAAATAACCTGGCTACCTGCTGAAGATGCCGCATGGAGTGGTTACAGGATTTTCGTTTGGGACGCGACAGGAAGAGAGGACTGGAACCCAAGTGAGGATGAGTTAGATGACTTCTCCACTTACATCACAATTCCATTCTGGTCACAGACTTCTGTTATGGTCACAGAGGCGGATAATGACGGGGTCACTGAGGCATTGTCCGATGACAGATTATACAGGGCTGCCATAGCAATAGAGTACTCAGATGGGACAATAGGGGATGCGATTGCGTGGCCAGGTAGTGTCACTCCAACTGATGAGATGCCTAGTCCTCCGGAGTGGTTGGTTGCTGAGGCAATATCTGGGGGAACTGCAGGGAGTCTTGTCATCGAGTGGTCTATGTGCGAAGAGCTAGATCCAGGAAGTACCAGGATATGGGCTGCTGAACAAGATATCACCAATGCTATTGCTCTCACGGGAGAGGTAGACATACCATTCTCTTCAGGCAACTCTACGGTGATGGAACTGTCCCCTCAGAGAGTGTACTGGTTTGCCGTCGCTTGTGTTGATGCTTCTGGGCAATACGACCCAAGCAATGTCACTACCTTCGGGCCGGTCACCACAGCAGGTGGTCTCAACGATGGCATCGCACCCTCGATGATACTAGGGACTGCTGCTGAGGACGTTCCAGAAGATGAGGGGGGTAGGATTGAGGTCACTTGGGAAATTAACGAAGAGGAAGACTGCTCATTCTACACAGTTTATGCCCTTCCTGCATCTGGTTGGCAACCTCCCAGCACAGTTGACGGATGGCCTGTGGCAGAATTTATTCCAGATTGCAGCGTAAGCGAGGTGATTATTGACTCACTTGGTTCATCTCCTTTGCAAGATGGAGTAACATATTGGATTGGAGTAGTTGCATCTGACGACTGGGGGAACTCAAACGTAGATTCGGTTATTGTAGTTGAGGCCACCCCGGAGGCCGATCAAGAAGGCTCTGCCAATGCGCCTGATAAGGTTGAAGGATTGATCGCCTGGGACCACCCAGAGGACGATGGGACCAAGATTGACATTGTATGGAATAGATCAACAGCACCCGACTTCAGTCACTACACCGTGTGGGTGTCTGATTATCCTCTAAATGATCTCAGTAGACTGAGTGAAATCTGCACAAACGATCCCTCTTCATGCAATCTAATTGTAGTCGATCAGAGGCAGATCGGA
Source organism: Euryarchaeota archaeon UBA538 (assembly GCA_002499325.1). Classification (GTDB taxonomy): domain Archaea; phylum Thermoplasmatota; class Poseidoniia; order Poseidoniales; family Thalassarchaeaceae; genus MGIIb-O5. The sequence goes on along the minus strand of DALC01000007.1, from coordinate 5,796 downwards.
GGCATACTCCAGTTGCAGATGACCATCGAAGAAGCCATGTACGGAAACTCAGTAGATTCACTTGAGATATCTCCCGTAGTACCGGATATTCCGCTATATGTCGCAGTAACAGTTCATGACATCAAGGGAAATGTTTTCTTGACTGGTCTTGACAATCATATCTCGATAGTAACACCTGTTGATAACAGAGGGGACATTACCCCACCTGACAGGCTGATAGCTCCCATACTTGAGGAGAGATTGGGGGATGATGGGGATGGTATGTTTGTCACATTCCAAGAAAGTATGGCTTCAGACTTGTATGAATACCTGATATTCGCCGATGTAGTTCCTTTCTCTGATGCTAGCAATATGAACCCAGTAGCTGTAGTTGAGAGGAGCTCTCAGCTACCGATCACAATCGAAGAACTTTCGGATGGAAGAAGTCTTGCTCCATCGATAATGACGTGGGTCACGGTAGTTCCTGTGGACTCATCAGGAAATGCATGGCTAACCAATCTTAGGACCTCATCAATAGCACTAGTCGATGAGAACAGTCTGGATCCAGGCTTGCATCTGCCAGAGGTTACGGGAGTACGCGGATACTGGGATAGTTCTGGTTCACAAATTGATATAACTTGGGATCTCAGTCAGGATCCTCAAGTTCAATCGTATCGAGTATTTGTAAGTCTCGATCCATTCGAGGACGTCAGAAACGCTACACAAGTAAGTTCTATGATAGATGGAAGCTCCAAGGAAGTGATGGGTAACCTGCTGATTCTGAATGGGTTTGATGGGGAGCCCTTGGATAATACCTTGTCCTACTGGGTCGTCGTGGTGGCGTTCGATGGAGAGGTCAACAGGTTGGCAGTCGACCCATTACAGATTCTGCCATGGTCGGAGAGCTCTTTCGGCTCTTCCGAGGATGGGGGAGGTGAGGAAGGGGCATCTTGGATTGAACAACTTATGAGTGGGGATATGAACACACTGATAGCCCTGTTATCGGCTCTGATGATTCTGGCTGGAGCTGTGCTATTCATTAGACCGAGGAAGGATTCTGCACCCCAACCTTGGGAGATGGGTGCTCTCGAAGTTGAGCTGGAAGAACAGATGATGAGAGAGTCTTCGGGGTTAACTGATGAAGAAGAGTTTGGACTGGATGACTTGGAGATTTCTTCTGATTCATTCGGAGAAGAGCCTGACTCACCGTCAGTGAGTTACAATGGAATGGGAGAGGATGCCATGGTACAACCGATTGGAGGGGAGTACACCGGAGTAATCAGAGAAGCTTCAGCGGAAGTGGCTGACGAGCTTCTAGGAGTAGAAGATGACGGCGAATTAGATATCGATGACCTCGACGATTTGGCTGACGGGTTAGATTTTGAGGATCTAGATGATCTCGCAGAAGGACTTGATGACGACGATGACATAGACCCCTCCTTTATCGATGACATAATTTGATCTATCGAAGAGCTTGAATCTGCAACCCTCTCTCGGAGGCCATGATTGCCTCCGACGTTCCAGAGTCCTTCGTTTGGTCGGCAATAGGCTGGGATGGGGGGAATTACCTAATGTCCCCAGAGCTTCACTTTGAAAGAATAATCAGGCATGCTGAGAAGCTAGGCTTGGAATGCCCTCCTGACCTGTCAGACAGAGTGTTCTCAAAGCTAGGAGGAGTAAGCCCTCCAGAAGAACGGAATGAGTGTTCTGACCAGGATCCATTCCTTCTCATCGTTAAGGTGACATCAGGAGGAGAAATCATCTTGCAGGGCTCGAAAAACAGTACATGGCCCGAGACACCATTGTCCGCAATTTCACTTAGTGCTCCTGTTTGGGACGATGGCATTAGAGGAACAAAACACGGAGACTACCAGCCATATCGTGATGCTAGAGAAGTTGCAATAAGCAATGGTGCTGATATTGGTCTTCTCTTCGAGGATGGGAATCTGATTGATGGTGATAGATGCACTCCTCTGCTTCTCGACAGTGATGGGGTAGCATACCATCCAAGACACAGTGATGGGGCACTGGATTCGGTGTCTCTGCAAGTAATCAAGTCATTTCTGGAGAGTTCAGGAATTCCCGTAAGAGGTGCCAAAATAACACTTGGAATGATTACTAGATGCTCTGAGATGATTGTTTGTGGTAGCGGAATGGGAGTAAAATCACTAGGAAAAATAGATGATAGGAAGATTGGAAATCCAAGGGGTCGGCTTTACAAGGTGGCTTCTGAGGGATGGTCGAAAAGATTGAGGGTCAGCATAGAAAATGGAGGGAGTGGTTCATGAATAATTCCAGGTGGAAGTCACTAGGAGTTTCTGACAATGAAGAGCTACTCATAGAGCTACTAATGCACCTCAGAGAAGAAGGTGGTTATTTTGAAGATGAGATACTACTACACTCGGGAGGTCCTGTTACCGATCTCTCAAAGAGATCTTTACTCCCTTCTTTGGATAGTATCAGAGTTTTGATGGTTGAACCAGAAGGTGAATTATCAGAAGAAATTCCTTCTGCCCTAAGTGGAGAAGTGTCGTTGGGCCACCCTTCACCACTAAACCTGATTATTCAGGAGAGAGAAGGCCAGAAGTGGAACACCCGTGAAGAGGTATATTGCGCTAGCCTCACAGAAGCATTGGACTGTGTTAGTAAGTTTGAGATTACTTCAGAATGTCTTACAGACGTCAAATTTCACCCAGGTGGATTCACCGGAATACTAGGTTATGACTTGTCGAGATGGTCTGAGCCTATTAGACTCTCCAATACGCCTGTACCTGGCTCTGTATTAGGAGTCCTCTGGAGGGCGGATGCATGGTTTATTCACGATAGAAATAGCGGTGAGATAGGAGTACTAGGCATAGAAGGTCATCCATGGCTTGATTTAGAGTTGCCAGAGATGGAAGGATTCAATATGCCCGCGATTCCGAAATTAGATTCTGTTCCTCACAGTGAGAGTGATTCGGACCATGCCAGAAAGGTATCTAGAGTCAGAGAGAGTATTACTGGTGGAAATCTGTATCAAGTTAATTACGGAAGAAAGTGGAAGGGAGAAATGCCAGGCCACCCATGGGACTCTTTTCTCCTTCTCAGTCGCTCTAATCCGGCTCCCTTCTCATCCTGGATGATGGTGTCTGACCTAGGATGGTCAGTAGCCTCCTCAAGTCCCGAGAGGCTGGTAGAGCTAGAGCAGGGGATAGTCAGAACGAGGCCGATCAAGGGAACCAGAAAGAGAGGTGGGAGCGTAGAGGAGGACCAGAAGCTCAGAGAGGAAATGATCTCTAGCGAGAAAGAGATATCTGAACATCTAATGCTGGTGGACTTGGAAAGGCATGACCTCAGCAAAGTGTGTAAGCCTGGTACTGTTCATTGGTCTGGGTGGAGAATAGAGGCCCTATCGAACGTTCAGCATCTTGTCAGTGGGGTACAGGGGGAGTTAGCACCTGGTTTCACAACCTCCGAAGTTACCTCTCTAATGTTTCCCGGAGGATCGGTCACTGGTTGTCCAAAGACAGTTACTCTGGCGGCAATAGATGAGCTTGAAGAAAGTCCTAGAGGTGCTTGGACGGGTTCGATAGGACATATCCACAGAGGACATGGAATAGCTGACTGGAATATCCTCATCAGGACATTGGAGGCTCACTCTGGACCCGAAAAGTGGCATGCAACAGTTCAGGCAGGAGGAGGTATTGTGATAGGCTCATCTCCAGCTGAGGAAGTGGAGGAAGCACGCTGGAAGGCGGCTGCGGTCACAGAGTCAGCATGGGGCTTCAGGACTGGTTTCTCAAACAAGGATCTACCAGAAAGAGGAGTGGAGATATATCCTGTTCCTGAGCATGGAGGAATAATTGATCATCTGAGTCCCGGCTTGATGGTTAAAGAAGGGGATTCTGGTTCCATAGTGAATTATCCATGTGACAAGGTTGAAGGTTGCACTCTTCTAATCGATAACCTGGATTCTTTCACTCGCAATATTGCCGAGGTAATGTCTTCATTAGGTTCGGATGTAGTAATTGCAGATGGCAGAAAGTTCGACAGAGATTCTGTTTCCAATGCAGTCGATGAATTACTGCTCAACACTAGTCCAGATAGGATAATTCTAGGGCCCGGTCCTTCGAGGCCTGAATCATATCCAATAACGATGGAGGTTGCTAGGAGAAGCGTCTCAGGAAATCTGATGATAGCTGGAAAACACATACCGGTCCTTGGGTTGTGCCTAGGGCATCAAGCACTAGGTTTAGCAGAAGGGTGGGAACTAGTCGAGTCCCCCAAGGGACCTGTGCATGGAACACCAAGCGTAATTATTAGTGATGGCACAGGCATGTTCGTGGAATTACCAAAAAAATCTATTATGATGAGGTATAATAGTCTGATTCTCTTACCTAAGGATGGTGATTTGATACCCAATTCATGGGATCATACAGGAGAGCTTCTCATGGGGATGACTCATCGGACATTACCCATTGATGGTGTTCAATTCCATCCTGAATCGGTAGGCAGTCCGAGTGGTCGTGATTTGCTATGCGAGTTCCTGATGAGAAAGCCAGTAATATCCAATGATCAAATTGAGGAGCAGGTTAGACGACCGTAGTGTTGAAGGACATAGACCCACTGGAATTGACGAGATACATGCCGACGTGTAGGAAATGCAATCAGACTTATCATCAGTCACATTTCATTAGTGGCAATGGTCCTCGTTACCTGATTTGTGGTCGCTGTGCGGTTGAGATGGGACTAGTATCTCCAGATGAGGCTCCAGAATACTACAGTGACGAGCTTGCAAGAGCCAGACTAGTCCTATACAGCAAGAGATACCGGCCACTGGCATTCACTGGTGCAGGATGGGTCTTATTTCTCACACTGGGAAGAGGAATAGAGCTGTGGTCAGGAGTGTTCTTTGGTACACTACTCGTCGCTACTTTAGCGGCTCCAGTACTTCATTTCCTAGGTTCAGCTAGATTCAAGGCGGAATTATCTAGGCTAACTCCGTGATTCTACCACGGGAACCATTGAAATATCATTCATTACTCTGGGAATGTAGAGGGAACAGTGGGTTCCCTATGAAAGCCCGTGAGACCGGATGACGATAATGGAGGAACGAGAACAAAAGAACAATAATTACTGGAGTAATAAAGTGGCGCTTAGTGAAGCGTTTTTCAGTATTATTGATGCTATCTATTCTCGTTCGAATGAAATTTCCGGACCTCCCGGAAGCATCCTAGCGAAGGACGTCCCAGCGCTAGCTGTTTCCGGAAAGAGAGAACAGCGGGTTCTCTGAACTGAATTTGGAGATATGATGAAAATGCAGAAGACAAAGAACGCGAGCATGCTAATTGCACTGCTCCTTGTAACAATGGCGGGCTCCGTTGGCGTAAGTGCCGATGGATCTGACCCACTGGACCCCTCTGATGGTGGTGCAGACTGGGATAATGATGGGCTCACCAATGCCGAGGAGCAAGCTGCAGGAACTGATATGAACAACCCCGATACGGACAACGATGGATTGCCAGATGGGTGGGAAGTGACCTATGGTCTGAATCCCAACTCAGCTGGGGACGCTAACGCTGACCCTGACGGGGACGGACTGACAAACAGCCAAGAATACGCTTCGGGTACTAATCCGAACTCAGCGGATACTGATGGTGACGGAGTGGCGGACGGATCTGATCCGTTCCCTAATGACCCCAACGACGGCTCGTCATCTGATTCGGATGGTGATGGAATACCTGATGCCTACGATCCAGATTACGAAGGTGGAGAAGGAGATGGTCAATCTGGAGCCGAACCTGGAACAGGTGGCGAAGGCGAAGGCCAGGGTCAAGG
>DALC01000018.1:3667-9774 GCA_002499325.1 Euryarchaeota archaeon UBA538 | reverse complement strand
CCGCCACCCCCGGGTACTCACTGAGAGGGATCTGCTTCAGCGGCTTCTTCATCCGAATCAACCGGAGGATTTGTGGACCACTCAGCATCTACACTTCCCCCTGACCATTCCCCTCCGACAGTGATATCCTCTACCTCATCATCATCTCTCCAAACCGGATCTCCATCTGCACCACTAATCACCAAGCAATCATCCTCGTCTAACCTCTTTCTGATTGTCTGAGCACCTTTGGTAACTGGCAAAATATGTCCTACTGGAGTTCCAGCAGTTACGAATGGATTAGTTGCTGAGCAAATCATTAATCCCCTTGTGGGAGAAATCACATCATGGGATTCTAGGGGGCTCTCGGGATCGGTAACGGTTGCGACCACCTCCCCCTCTTCGACAAAACTTCCAGCAGGGGCGAGCACATCCAGTAGGCCACCTTGATCGGACCTAATCCATAGTGACCCTGAGGCGAGAATTCTGAAGCTAGGCCTACTGGGATGTCCTGGGATCATTCTTAGGGACCTAAGAACGTTCAGAATCCCATACAAGGAGACCTGTACAGATTCTGGATCTAGTTCGTCTGGGCCCCCTCCTTCGAATGTGATGCACGCTATATCGAAGTCGTTGGTGACTCTCCTTAGAGATCCCTTAGGACCGGCATTATCCAGAATTGCCTCGATTCCGAATGATCTGGCTATTCTATTGCTGGAGGCATGGGCGAGATTGGCACGTATTTGAGGCATATTGGTCCTTCCCACAGCCGCGGTATGCAAATCCACAACGTAATCGCTGCCTGTGATTATCTTATTCCAGATTCTATTTGCTACACGGTATGAAGTATTACTATCTGGCTTGCCCGGAAATGACCTATTCAGATCTCTTCCGTCTGGCATATAACGGCTCTTCATCTTGTACCCGGGCATATTAACAACAGGAACTATCCTGATTGTCCCCGATAGTACTTCTGGATCTATTGCCTTTCCAGGTCCAATAAAATTCGGACCCGTCAAGTATGTCAAGGCCAATGGGCCCACTAACTCATTTCCATGCACTGCTCCCAATAGTGTCACTACTGGGCCTGGGCGGGACCCGTGAACAACAGTTACAGGAATAGGCCAAGACTCTCCAATTTCAACCGATAGTAGATCGAAATCCATTCTCCTAATAGTACCGGGAAGAATCCTCTTTCTAAGGAAATTATGATTCTTGGGGCCGTTCTGACGGGACCATTTCTTTGGAGTCCCAGTGCTCCCTTCAAGAGCCTTTTCAATCTCTATTCTCCTTCTCTTGGGAATCTGGTTAGCGACCTTTAGTGGGGCGAATCTCCTTCTCTTGGAACGAGGTGGTAGACTCTCTGGCCTTTCGGGGCTTGGCTCGTCTCCCGAGCCCTCTTCGGAATTAGACAACGCCCCTCCCAGTAGGTTTGACATAAATAGGGTACGTTAGGACAATATTGGGAATTGTTCAATTCCTCGAGACCCTCCGACGTCATATGGAAGTAGCTTCCGAGCTCTCTGTACAGGAAGAATTCGCACCCAATAGCATATGTTTCGGATGTGGTCCAGCCAATACTAAAGGGCTGAAAATTAGATCCTTCAGAACGGAAAACGGACTATACATGGAATTTAATCCGGAGGAACACCATCAAGCATTTCCTGGCATGGTAAATGGGGGAATACTGGGAGCACTCCTTGACTGTCATGGAAACTGGACTGCGGCTATAGCAATAATGGATAACGAAGGAAGTACTGCCCCCCCATGCACGGTTACTGCCTCTTACAGCGTAAGCCTTCGAAGGCCGACACCAAATGACAAAGTCCTCAAGATAACTTCTGAGGTTGTGGAGCTAAGCTCTGACAGGGCTAAGGTGAAGATGAGTCTGACATGTGAGGGGAAGGTCTGCGCGACAGGGGAGGGGCTATTCGTAGCAGTTACTGAAGGCCACCCTGCCTATCATCGATGGAATTAGGCCATTATCCTCGGCATCCTTTAGAACGTCCGACATTAAGCATAGTCGTGGCGGAATCAGGCAATGGGCTGGATAGCTTCGGTATCGATTCAAGAATCACTAAATTCTTGAAAAATAATTGGGGAATAGATAGCTTCTTTCCCCCACAAGCTGAAGCCTTGACTCCTGTTTTGGAGGGTAAAAATTTGATGCTTACTATACCAACGGCCAGTGGAAAATCCTTGGTAGCATACTTGGGGATGATCAATCGACTAATTGGGGATATGAAGGGAATGAGGGGAGCCTATATTGTCCCACTGAAAGCTCTAGCAAATGAGAAATTCGAAGATCTAACCGAGATTGCGAAATCTGTTGGGCTTTCTGTTGGCTTAGCTATTGGGGACAGAGGGGGAGAGTCATCTGGTGTGGAAAATTCGGATATCCTAGTTTGTACAAGTGAGAAGCTTGATTCTATTCTTAGGACTAGGTCTGGATTTCTAGAGAATCTAGGCGTTGTAGTTTCGGATGAGTTTCACTTATTGAATGACTACAGCAGGGGGCCGACTCTGGAAGTAACTCTATCCAGAATTATGCATGTAAGGCCTGATGCGCAGATTATCGCACTATCTGCAACAGTTGGAAATTCTGAGAAGCTCTCAGATTGGTTGGGAGCGACTCATGTAAAGTCAGATTGGAGGCCAATACCATTGCATTGTGGCATTATGACCGATTTAGATGTCAGTATACACAGGATCGAGGGGGCCGAGGATACTGATTCAATCGATAAGAAGAGGAGGCTTTCCGGAAGTAAAAATAAGAGGCTCCAAGCCGCACTTATGGATACTGTTTCTATGGGTGGGCAACTACTAGTTTTCGTGTCTTCAAGGGCGTCAGCGGTTAAGGAAGCAAGAGTTCTTTCTGAATATCTACTGAAGACTGTAGAAGGAAAGTCCAGTGAAATCACAGATTATTCACTGGAAGTTTGGGATTCTATTTCACGTAAGATAATATCTGGCGGAGAGGGTACCTCAACTGGAAAATCACTCTCTAATTCAATAAAGGGCGGTGTTGGATTTCATCATGCAGGCCTAACTCAAAGGCAAAGAAAAATCATTGAGGATTCCTTCAAGAAAGGAGATTTACAGTGCATAGTGGCCACACCTACTCTTGCTCAGGGAGTAAATCTTCCAGCTAGAAGAGTTGTCATAAGAGATTATAGGAGGTGGAGCGTAGTTGCCAGTGCTTCTATGCCACTTTCAGTAATGGAAATCAGGCAGATGCTAGGCAGGGCTGGGCGTCCAAAATATGACGAATATGGAGATGCATGGATTCTTTCTAAGGATCCTGACGAAGAGGATAAATTAGTCGATCTTTACCTAGAGGGAGAGCCAGAAGATGTGACTTCTAAATTAGCAAATCCGATGGCAAATAATGCTATTGAGGATCCTGCCTTACTCACTCATGTCCTATCACTGATTTCTAGTGGGGTGCTGACCGATAGATATTCTATTGGAAGATTCTTCGGAAGTACTTTCTTGGCTACCCAAATGAGAACCGAGGTTCTAGCAGATAGGTTAGATGAAGCAATACACTGGTTGGTAGAAAATGGGATGCTAACAAGAGAAGGAGATTCTGATCTGGTAGCTCAGAAGATTCATGATGAACAGCCATCCTCTGATGTTGAAGAAGACTGGTTAGATGAAGTTCCTTCATGGGCTAATTCTGCAGCGTCGGTCCTTGGAATTGAATTATCAAATCAAAGGGAGCCGGAAAGATTCGAGAAGAGAAGGAGTGGCCCTCCTATTTTTGGCTTCAAGAAAGCGATTTCGATAAGCGAAGATGTCCTTAATTCTTCTGAATCTCAGACTATGACATATTTAGCCACCCCGCTTGGAGCGAGGATTTCCAGACTGTACCTCAATCCACTATCTGGAAGAATACTAAGGGATGGTCTAGGAAAGGCAATGTCGGTATTATCTGGACGTGATGAATTCTTACAGGTTTCGCCCATGAGTTTGCTTCATCTGGTTGCTTGTACTCCTGACTTCCTACCACTATGGCTCAGAAAATCTGATTATGATAGGGTTCAATCATCACTACACATTCATGAGCGAGAGATGCTAGGTACTGCAGTAGATCATGATGAGGATAGACGCATGAAGGGCGCATTGGTACTACAGTCTTGGATGGAGGAGGAAACTATGAGCTCGATTGAGAAGGAGTGGGGAGTTCAACCAGGTGATCTTCGGAGTCGCGTGGAATTGGCTGAATGGCTTCTCTATGCCTCCAGGAGAATTGTGGTTGAAGATGACGAGATGTCATCTATGGACATGAAGGCTCATGAAACTCTCATCGAGGCAATAGGGGAGGTTCGCAGTAGAGTAAGATACGGATGTAAATCAGATATCCTAGGACTGGTATCCCTCAAAGGAATAGGAAGAGTTAGGGCGAGGGAAATGTCGAAATTATTGGGGGTAAGCATGGTTTCTGATGTCGCTGAACTTACTGAGAAAGATTGTGAAAGACTATCTGATTTGAGAGGATGGAGCCCCAGATTAGTCGAGAATCTTGTTAGAGATGCAGGACGTACGGTTAGAAGGGAAAAGAGAAAGTACAATTGAACCCCTGTCGCCAGAGGATACTGAATGAGTGGTGTTCCATGGTTTCCAGCGTGGGGGTTAAGATTCTCGACTCCTGTGGATAATGTCCCCGAGCTCATCTCAGAAATCGAGGAATGGCGACTGGACAGTAGATGGAGTTTGATCTCCTATGAAGTGGCTGCTAGTGAGGTCCACCTTTGGTCCGCGTGGCATAAGTCGAGGAGTAATGAGGAACAGGGGAAGATGGTTGCAAGGGATCCGGGAGCGGAATTTCTGAGAATTATATCTGGAACAAGGCAGATTAGGACTGCGATAGACAGATCAGGGGTTTCGAAAGGAGATACAAAGGCATGGTTGGTAAGGCTACCTGAGATAGATACCAGTGGAGGGATTGGAGAGACATCTCTTCCCATAGATGAATACAATAATCATAGCAAGGACGCAGAGCGCCTAATGGAGATAGTCGGAGCGAGCTTGATCGCCAGGAGGCCTTTTCCGACATTAGAAGGTCTGGAGAAGATTGGTTTTTTGGAAGAGGGAGTAGAAGTGAATCCTGAGATGATTGAGCAGTCATTTCTACTCCATGCCTCGATGAGTGATTTCTAGTAATAATAGTCAGGATAATATCCATTGACCCAATGGGAAGAATATGAGCAATGACGTAGCAGAAAGGGGAACCCAATCATTTGTAGATGATGACTTCGATCCTAGTGTTTGGGATGAAGTAAATCCCTATGTGGATGAGTTACTGAACAGGAAAATTTCATGTTCAAAGTGTATTGAAGGAATAATTAGAGATGCATCTGAGCTATCTGAACATATCTCAGAAAAGGGAGCTCTACTATACATTGCAATGACTTGTGACACTGAGAGTGAGGAAAAGAGGTCTTCTTTCCTAGATTTTGTAGAAAATATTAGACCCAAGCTCTCAGAGTTCTCTGATTCGCTAAATCGTAGATTGGTAGAGCATGAGGCAGTGGGTAATCTTCCAGCGAGGTATGATTTGATGATTAGATCAATGAAAAATGATATTGATATTTTCAGGAAAGAGAATATTCCTTTAGGAGTAGAGCAGACTAGGTTAGTTACCGAGTCGCAAACAATAAACGGGGCTATGACCGTGGAATTCGATGGTAATGAGTATACCCTCCCAGAAATGAGGAGATACTTAGAGTCGAATGATAGATCAATCAGAGAGGGAGCTTGGAAGGCTGTAGTCAATAGAAGAATGCAAGACGAAGAAAGGCTCTCTGAAATTTTTGATGAGCTGGTATCTCTAAGACACAAAATTGCAGTAAATGCAGGTTTTGAGACATATACAGACTATATGTTTAGGGCAATGGAGAGATTTGACTACAGTAAAGAAGACTGTTTAGAATTCCATGATGCGATAGAAGCGGTATGCGTGCCTTTAATGCGAGAAATAAATTCAGAAAGAGTCGCCTTTCTAGAACTGGGTAGTCTAAAGCCTTGGGATGTAAATGAGAAGACTGGGCGTAGGGTCCTGATTTACACGGTCGCGCGCCATTAAGGCCTTTCGGAGATGTAAATGAAATGGTCGAAAAGCTCTC
>DALC01000018.1:3083-3500 GCA_002499325.1 Euryarchaeota archaeon UBA538 | reverse complement strand
AGACTGTTTAGAATTCCATGATGCCATAGAAGCAGTATGCGTGCCGTTAATGCGTGAAATAAATTCTGAAAGAGTCGGTTCTCTAGAACTGGGTAGTCTCAAGCCATGGGATGTGAATGAGAAGACGGGCGTGGGTCCTGATTTACATGGTCGCGCGCCATTAAGGCCTTTCAAAAATGTAAATGAAATGGTGGAAAAGCTCTCCATACTGTTTCACAATATGTCCAATGACTTAGGAGAGAAATTCGATATGCTTGTGGAGATGGATACGCTAGATCTGGATACACGCAAAGGAAAGGCCCCTGGAGGTTACCAGTACTATCTGCAGAAGAGTAGAGTACCATTTATCTTCATGAATGCCGCAGGCCTACAAGGAGATCTAGAGACGATGATACACGAGGCAGGTCATGCTTTTCA
>DALC01000018.1:1075-2755 GCA_002499325.1 Euryarchaeota archaeon UBA538 | reverse complement strand
TCAATATATTGTAGTCATCTTGAGTTGATTGGAGAGAGGGGGTATCCGATAGAGTTCGCTGAAGTGGCTTCGATGTCCATGGAACTGATGACGCAGGACCAGTGGGGAGAGTTCTATGATGCAGATGATGCAAATAGAGCCAGAATTGGGCACTTGGAAGGGGTGATATTTCTTCTACCATGGATAGCAACAATTGATTCATTCCAACATTGGATTTACTCAAATCCTGAACATACCAGGGAGGAGCGAGCAAGTGTCTGGAACTCAATTAGAGATAGATTTGGCTCGAAGATGGATTGGGATGATTACTCAATATTCAGAGATGTCTCATGGCAACAGCAAGGACATCTATTCGGAGTACCATTCTACTATGTCGAGTATGGAATTGCTCAGCTAGGTGCTTTACAACTATGGAAGACTCAAAGGAAAGATCAGCAAAAAGCGCTTACCGATTACTCAAATGCAATGAGGCTTGGGAATACCAAAACACTTCCAGAGCTATTCACTGCGGCTGATATTAAATTAGGATTTGGCGAGCAACATTTGAGCTCATTGATTCAAGAAGTCAGAACTGCTATGTCTGAGCTGAGCTGATTCGGACACGGGGTCCGCGGGTGATCAATCCCGCAGACCCTCGCTTGTCACGTTGAAGACCGCCTCCCCATCAGGCAGGTTAGGACTGTCTACCAGGCGAGCAATTCTACGGCCCCCCTTGGACTTCCTAAGGTACAGGCGGAATGTACTTGCGTGGCCTACTATATGGCCACCTATTGGCTTGGTGGGATCTCCCCACATGGCATCTGGCTTGGAGTGTACTTGATTGGTGACCAAAACTAGAGCATTGTTTACGTCGGCTAGCTTTTTCAAATCCTTGAGATGGCGATTGAGCTTCTGCTGTCTAGCAGCGAGCATCCCTCTGCCGAGATACTCAGCTCTGAAGTGGCTAGTGAGTGAGTCTACGATGATAAGTCTGACATCTATGCTTCTTCCCATTCTCTGTATTTCGTCTACTAGAAGCATTTGGTGCGCTGAGTTGTATGCTCTGGCCACATGTATTCTCTCTAATACCTCTGAAGGATCCAGTCCCATTCCTTCTGCCATCTGGGTAATCCTTTCTGGCCTGAAAGTATCCTCTGTGTCGATGTAGAAAACCTCTCCACCAAATCCTCCTTGCTCTGTTGGAAGGACGCAATTAACAGCGAGCTGGTGGCCGACCTGGGTCTTACCACTGCCAAACTCACCATATACTTCGACTATTGACTGTGTCTCGAATCCTCCTCCTAGAAGCTCATCCAGAGCAGAGGTTGAGGAAGTGAGCTTCATGACCTTGCTTCTCTTGTCTAATAATGCAACTCCACTGATGAATCCTCCAATGTTCGCGAGTTTCTTTGCTCCAGCGATTATTTTCGCTGAAACCGCCTCTCCTAGCTCAGCCTGTTCACCAAGTTCGGAGGGACTCATTACAGCTATAGCGAGTAAGTCGTCAAATCCAGCGTCTCTAAGCTTTTCAGCTGTGGCCGGACCCACGCCTGGGAGATCTTCTATAGTTGCCTGTGGCTCATCCACATCAATTACCAGTTCCTCTTCTTCGACCTTTTCACTTGCTGTCTTTTCATCCATTGTCTCACCTTGTATGATGCTGACTGATAGTCGGAAGTATATGAACAAACGATGGGGTGT
>DALC01000018.1:0-1003 GCA_002499325.1 Euryarchaeota archaeon UBA538 | reverse complement strand
ATTTAGTTTTTGGTAACGGGTGGTGGATTTGAACCACCGATCTCCGGGTTATGAGCCCGACGAGATAACCTGACTACTCCAACCCGTTGACATTCCGGCGCACTGGGAATATATGAACACAACCTCATGCTCTGATATTTTATCATGGCAATGGTGATGAGGTACCGTCCCTAGGAGAAGGTGGTGACGTGATGAGCGGGGGCCTTCTAATTCAAAATTCGATGATGGCCCTCCCCAATGGAATTGTCCAGGGAGATTTGCGGGTTGTCGATGGGATAATCACAACTATCGCCCCCAATGGAGTTATTGATCCTGTTTCTGGAGAGATAGTTATTGATGGGAACGGATTACACCTACTCCCTGGAGCTATTGATCCTCATGTGCACTTTAGGGATCCCGGGCATCCCGATAAAGAGGATTTGGAAAGTGGAAGTAGAGCCGCCGCTTCAGGGGGCATTACCTCATTTCTTGATATGCCTAACACACTCCCAAACGCTGTCAATCGAACTGCATTGAAAGAGAAGCTGTCCTTGGCTTCGAGGAAAGCTGTGACTCATCACGGCTTCTTTATTGGAGCGACTGCGAACAATACCGCTGATTTACAAGGTGTAGAAGGAATGCAGGGAGTTTGTGGTATCAAGATATTCATGGGAAGCAGTACTGGTGATTTATTGGTTCACGAACAAAGACATCTTGAGGATATTTTCGCAAATACCGGAGGGGTGATAGCCACTCATGCTGAAGATGAGAACAGGCTTCAATCCAGAATTCCTCAATTCTCCCACAGGAAAGACATCGCGGCACACGCTGAGTGCAGAGACGTCGAGTGTGCTCTTATCGCGACAAAGAGAGCCTCTGCACTTGCTAAGGAACACGACCATAGGCTACACATAGTTCACCTAACCAGTGGTGCTGAAGCTGATTGGCTATCCCTGAATAAAGGAGACCTGATTACCACCGAAGTGTGCACCCAACACCTTACTTTCGACCAAGATGATGTTGA
>DALC01000045.1 GCA_002499325.1 Euryarchaeota archaeon UBA538 | reverse complement strand
CTTACCATAATCAAAGAGTGGGATATCGATGATGCCTACTCTCTCGTGACATCATCATGGCCATACAAGTCACTTCCTTACGATGATTACATAGAAGTTCTAGACATGCTTGATGAGGAAAGAAGAGTCTGGCTTGATTGGGAGGATAATAGATTCGGAAAGCGTGGATTTGCGCAGATGATATACTACACCAACATAGGAACTATCGCACCAGATAACAGTTACCTGGTTTTCACTGGGGACGGAACTCTGGTGGGACAGCTTTCATCCTCCTTCGTTTCAAGTCTCAGGAATGGAGACGTATTCCTATTGGGCGGATCCACCTACAGGGTAGCTAGTGTGAGGGGGACTAGGGTGAATGTCACTCCTGCAACCGGATACAGGCCAACAATACCCTCTTGGACAGGCGAGGCAAACAGTCGTACACATGAATTGAGTCAGGCTGTCCTCAGACTATTGAGTCAGATTTCTGTAGGAGCAAGAATGGCAACCGATTATGAGCCAATCCTGACAGAAGCATTACAGCTCAACAGGCCCGTAGCATCCGCGCTGAAACAGTTCCTCGACGAGCATGTTGCTACAACGTTCCAAGTTCCTTCCAATGACAGGATACTTATCGAGCAGGTAGACTCCCCTCTGCCAACTTATGTTGTGACTACCTGTAGGGGAAGAGCATTCAATCTAGCCTTGGGATATCTCTTTGCCGGAATCGCCTCTAAAGAAAATATAATCATTCACGAGCTTTCATTTGACGAGAATGGTTTTATGGCAAAATTGAGCCATGAGGTTGAAGTCTCCAAGATTCCAGAGGTATTCAGGAACGACACTAGCGAGGAAATACTCCAGAGATATATGATGGATTCCCAACTATTCTCAAAGAGGTTCAGGGAAGTTTCATCCAGGAGTATGCTGAATCCAAGAAGAATCGGTGCTGAGGAAGTTAGTCCGAAGCAGTTCCAGCAGAAGGCAGAGGCGATTATGACAAAACATCGCCAGATGGATGGCTCGGTGATAATCAGAGAGGCGATGAGTGAAATCCTAAATGGCGATCTAGATATGGAGCAATTACGCAACTTCATCTCCAGAATGGACAGCGAGGATGTCAGGATTGTACATAGGCGCGTGAAAATGCCTTCGCCCCTAGGAATGACTCTATTCATGTCCGCATTTGAGGATCTTCTGAGTTTGAGGACTAGAGCCTACCTTATCAAGGATGTAGATCCAGAAATACTGAGGCGTCTTCTGGGCGCTAGATCCCTGGCTACAGATCTGGATAAGGAGACGATTTCTGAGTACTACCAGTCAAAGGTAGCCACCCCGAAGAATGCTATTGATCTTCTGAGATTAATGGATATGGGAGGGGGACTAGAGCGAGGCCTCACCAATCCACTCTACAATTCGAAGCTTAGTGAGATCGAAATCCCCTTGATTCAACAATGGGTACACGAACTAGCAGAGAGAGGATTGATTACCAAGGTGAGGAACACAAATCACAAGCAAATTGACGACAAATGGTTCTCTATTAGAATGGCAGGAGTTCATGGTACGCTCGGCTGTCTTGCAGTTGCAGGCGCATCCGAGATGGAGGACCTACGAGCTCTCTACACTGGCGGTCTGACGTATGAGATAGCCGAAGACTTCTCTGGTGGCACTCCCTCAAAATGGGCTTCTTCAAGTCTTTCCGACCCTCTAGACTGCCTTAGACTGAAGCTACTTGACATGCTTGGCTCGGAAGGTCCACAGACTCTCGACCAACTCAGTGGTAGGCTACCGTTCCCCTTGGGGCAGGTAGAATCAGTCCTACAAGAGCTAGAGATGAGGAACTTGGTATCAATAGGCTTCTTCACCCAAACGGATGAAGGCGAGTTTATACTTAGAGTAGACGAATATCGAATTACTGGAGGTAGCGTAGAAGTAGTGGATTATCGTACTCTTCAGACACTTCTCCTGCAAAAATCCTTCACGGAGTTTTCTGAACCTTCTGAAGCGATAAAATCACTAGCTTTGATTCAGAGAAGGGACGAGCTACTCCATAGGGTCAAGAACTTCAGGTTCAGAGACTGGAAAGACTTCAAGCATGACTCTGACGTTTACAACGGAAGACTATTGCACAACAGGGTAGGGTACACAACTCTCGATCAGGTGCCTATGCTTCTGGGGCTTCGTTCGGAACCTTGGCTTGGATCTTTAGAAGAAGAAATACTCGAGAAGATTCCCGAAGACGGCATCACAAGAACAGAACTTCTTTCTGAGTACCCTCGAGGCAAGGAAAATCAACATATCCAGAAAAGCATCAAGAGGGCCATATCTAACCTAGAGCGACAGCTCGTTGTTGCCAAGCAATATTTAGACGTTCCAAATAGAAAGAGATCAATAGCACTGTTTAGGAAAATTCATGGTGTCGTTGAACCACTAGACTTTCCCGAAGCACTAGCCCAATTAATAGGAAAGATAGGACCAGTAAGGTTGCATACACTGAGGTTCTTCGTCAGCAGGCCTGTTGAAGAGCTCGCTGAAGTCCTCAGGGAATTAGAAAATGAGGGTACGATTTGCAGAGTGGTCGCGCTACAGCCTGATCCTACAGACTATTACTCGTCTCATGAGGACGCCGAGAAGCTACTCTCGCCGTTAGCAGAAGATAGAAAGATGAGAATTTTAGCCCAGTCGGACCCGTTCTGTAGTCGCTTCATCCAAGAAGTGAGGATGATACTGAAGCAAGGCTGGTATCATCCTGTTTTCAAAGGCGTGGATCCGATCGGCAGGATACTGATGTTCGTGGTCAACGACTATCTCGAGATCAAGGACGTGAATATTCCACATTCTTACCTGGACGAATTCAAGGACACATTCAATGAGCTTCTAGAAAACTATCGTGACAGATTAGTAGATGTTTCTGTGATGCACTCTTTCAATGGAGTTCCAGTACATGACTGCGATGAAAATATCCAAGGTATACTTTCTGATCTTGGGTTCGTCTCCATGGGAGACGGGGAGAGATACATACGTGGGGGAATCGTAGAACCTAGGCCAAGAAATGAAGTGAATAGACTTCTTTTCCATACGCATAATATTCATCAGATAAGCAGGTGGGAAAATGAAACCTATGCTCTGAAGGAAATTGATGAACTGAGGGATGACTTCGCACTTAGGGGACGCTGTGAAATGTTCAGAGTCGATCTACAATCCATGGCTGCAACCGAGCAACTTCACCAAGGAACTAATCTTAGGGGCCACCAAGTTTGGGCCAGACTTCCTCATTTCCAGAGATTACTAGCAATTAGAAACGCACCCCCCAATGATGACGATTTCGGTGTCCTAGAATTCTTTAGGAATCATAACGATCCCTCGGTTTTTATGGAGAGGCTAGCCATGCGCAGAGCTGAATTTAGGAAGCTTATCTCACCACTAGTGAGAAGTGGGCACCTGGTCCAAGACTACAGAGGGGGCTTCAAGACCGTAGAGTCACTACAGAGTTCCGATCTTTGGTCAATAAAAAGGAGCTATCTAAGGGAACTGGTCGAGGAATATCCTGTAATTTCGATGAAGCAACTTGAGAGACTGGCAGGAACTCCCTTCTCTCCAGAGGAGATCAGCGATGTGTTACATGAATTCGAAGAGGACGGAACTCTGATCAAAGGATTCCTAGTCGACGACCAGCATGATATCAGCTGGGGGAGGAAGGAAATTTTAGATTCGAAAGAGATCCCAAAAACTAGGGATTTGGTCATTCCACCCTCCGACCCATTGATTCACTATTTTGGATCGATCCTGAGGGAAAGATTCGGTTTCGGTTCGGCTTACTTAGTATTCCACAAGGAAGAGCCCATCGCAGCTTTCAAGGCCAATACAAGAAACTCGACAATAGAAGTTACGGACTTCGTGGGGGACTCGGATCTGGAGAAGGAGGCCCTTAGGGTCATGAAAGAATTCGCGTGGGAACACCAAATGCCATTAACGGGCGAGCTCTATGAGAAATTAAGGTCAAGATGACTTAGTATTAGTCCTCATGAAAGTCTTAGTCACTGGTCTAGAGATCCTCAATATGTGACGGTGCAACTCTGGTAGCAGATCAAAAAGGGCCGTCGCCAATAGGAACATGGCGAACAGACTGGCCACTTTTGCAGCATAACTGTGTGTGAAATCAAACATATCAATATCTGAGCCGGGAAACAGCCTCCAGCCACTGTAAGTATCACTTAGCCATACAATTCCTGCATTTCTGAATACATTGAGTACGTGTATGGTAGGCAATGCGATGAGTAAACCCCTCACTTTACGCTTCCAGGAAACACCCCTTAGAGCTACAATCGCACCTACAAAGATAATCATCGACTGTAAAGCCGAGCAGGCCAGAATGAAACTAACACTGACTGGAGTCCCATCAGAATAATTGAATGGAGCGAAAAATCCCTTGTCACCGAGTGGTTCAGTTAGAAAGTATCTACTTCCCTCCCACTGGGAAGCGGCAACCACCCCACTGGGAAGATCCACCATTATTTCTCCAACCTCGAATGACCCCAATCCACAGAATTCTAACAACCACTCTGTACTATGTGCAGTCATCTCAACGAATTGCATATTCAGAACAGGAATGCTATATACGGCATAATATGGAATGACAGACCAAGCCACAGCTCCTCTAAGCCATATTAGAGACTCATTTTGGAGCTCCCAGTTCCTAACCTCCCAAATCCCTAGGGCTATACCGGCTGGAAGGGCTCCAGCAGTCATAAGAACAAGCAAGGGATCTTCAATCTCTATGAAATGTCCCGATTGCATATAGAAAAAGAGGCCAAGCAATGACCAGCCAAGAGCTGCAGAGTACGCGGCCATGGGAGAATCTCCACGATGAAAAGAGAATCCTAGAGAGAGTGCGCCAATCCAGCAAAATGACAGCCAAAGAGAGAATTCGGGTACTCCTAATGCACCCGCAAGACCGTCCACCAAGACGACGATTGGGTCTTCCATGACGTCAACGAGCCATCAACCCGTAAATATGATGCCCCCAACCGATAGCCGGGTAATCACATGGCTGACGACTTCATTGAGTTTGCAAACAGCTACGTCTCCAACCTCAAAAATACACTCGATAACCTATCGATAACAGAAATTTCGAACCTATATTCTATGGTTATTGACGCCTCTATGAGGGGGGCCACTGTCCACTTCATAGGAAATGGGGGGAGCGCTGCTACTCCATCTCACAGTGCTGGTGATTGGTCAAAGGAGCTCGGTCTGAAAACCATAGCTCACTCCGATAATACATCATCCTTCTCAGCATGGGCGAACGATGAAGGTTACTCTCAAGTATTCGTGGGTCAACTTTCCACATTTGCAGATAATGGCGATTTACTAATCGCGTACTCTGGTTCTGGCAACTCAGAGAATGTAATTAACGGGATTAAATACGCTAATGAGATTGGTTGCAAAACTGTAGCAATTACTGGAAATTATAACGGAATGGGAGGGGGTAAAATTGTAGATTTAGTAGATTTATCCATAGTTATCCCCAGTACTTCCATGGAAAGAATTGAGGACGTCCAATTGGTGATTAACCATATCATCAAAGAGGCAGTGAAATCAAACCGCGAGCAGTGATTACATGTTCCCGCCGATGAGGGATAGGGAAAGTCTGTACTCTCCACTAGAATTACACACTCTCCCAATCAAAGGACAATGGCAAGGAAAAATAGCCTATCTTGATAGGGATGGGGTAATTATTAGGGGATTCGAGAACTACGTCAATTCTCCCGACGAGGTCGAGGTACTCGCCGGAGCTCCCCAGGCTATAGGAGACTTACGAAGAGATGGATTTAGGATATGTATCGTTACTAACCAATCTCCTGTTGGGAGGGGAATTTGGAGTAGAGAAAATCTGGCTAACATACACGACAGAGTTCGTTCTGAGATTATCTCAGTAGATCCTGATGCGATTCTTGATTTGACATTACACAGCCCCTACGCTCCTTGGCATAATTCGTGGGCGAGAAAACCCAATCCTGGTATGCTGGAAGCAGGCAGGCAGATTATTGAGGCCGCAGAGTCACGGGTTTTACTCTCTGAGGGTGACATAAAATTTGGCGATGAATGGAAAAACCGTCCCTCTGAGGTAAATTCTGTAATGGTAGGCGACAGAAATGTAGACATGGAGGCTGCAAAATCATTTGGCGTAAGGTCATTCAAATGCGATCCAGACAAGGGATTGAATGAAGTCATCTCAGAAATATTGGTGAGGGAAAATGAGTAAGGGGCTCATTACGGTTAGAATCGGCCTAGATGATACCGATCACCCAGATTCCGGCTGTACCACCCATTCTTTTGACCATCTACTGCATGAATTATCTAAAGTCAAGGGAGTAGATATACTAGATAGAATGCTTGTCCGACTTTGGCCATATGCAACAAGGAGAACTAGAGGTAACGGCGCACTTTCGTCTCGATTATCGTTGCCTATTGAATCAAAAGATCATTTCATGCAAACTTGCTCTGATTGGTTCGACGAACTTCTAAATGACATTGTCGAGATTCCCCGGGATCAAAACTCACCATCTCCCGCTCTGTTGATTTCTTTTGGAAAGGTACCTGAGAACTGGTATTGGGAAGCCGTCAGAGGGGAGGTCAGACTTGAGCACAGGGAGGAAGAAGTGAACTCATTTGGAATAACGGTTCTTTCTCATCCGGACAAGTGGGGGATAATTGGAGCCAGTTCAGCAATCTCTTGGAATCCTCCGATTAATCATTCGTGGGAGCTAATTGCTTGGAGGAAATCACACTTAGTAGGCACGAAAAGAACAGTTTCTAAGGACTCAGTGATGCAGTTATCCGAGTTATTCACGGACACATTCATGAACAGAGATCCCACAGCCGATAAGGGAATTATCGCACCGAGAACTCCCTGTCCGGTACTCTATGGAATACGTGGCGCAAGTAAAGAAGCTGTAGAATCCGCACATATCTGGATGCAAGATGTTGAAACCAATGAGAAGTGTGAATCATGGGCTTCTCACATGTCTAATCAACTATCGGACGACCATCTCTCAGGGCCATCATTTGGCACGGTAATATCTGATCCAAGAGTCGTTAAGGGAGCACACGCCAGTCTAAGGGTAATCTCAGAAGGTTCGGGAGAAACTTTGGTTGCTTTCAGCGAAGGGGGCCCTGTAAACAGACTTCTACGACAACTCTCCCCCGGAGATACGGTTTCTTGGATGGGTCTGAGATCACCAGACAAAGCCATCCATCTTGAAAAATTGAAAATAGTCTCTGCCTCCCCCAGGATTACCACCCGTCC
>DALC01000023.1 GCA_002499325.1 Euryarchaeota archaeon UBA538 | reverse complement strand
ATAAATGATGCTGGATTCCTAATTGAGCTCATAGAGAACGTCACTACAATTTACCCAGTAGATGAAAATAGAGTTTACTTCACTGGTTGGTCCAACGGATGTCAAATGTCACAACGAATGGCATTGGAAGCCAGCCACCTGATAGCCGCGGTAGCTTGTACATCTGGGTATCTAGGCTTCACAGACAACTCCGCATATTCCCCTATCCCAGTAATGGAGATGCACGGTTTCTTTGATGAGATTGCGCAATACTCCAATTCAGGAAGATTGTCATTGTTTGAGGAAGATGCCAGGACCATAGAGGCAGTCCAGAACGGAGCTCATGAGAATCTCTACGATTGGGCCAACTACAATGACTGTGAGGGATTTTTGCCTGATTCAAACCAGCCGGGAGCAGTATACAGCATCCAGGGTTTCACGTCATGTGAGAATGGCACTGAGGTCGTTCTGTTCACTTCTCACAGTGGGGGGCACAATCTCTATGTGAATGACATATGCAATGGCGTACCATATGATTTCGTTTGGACCTGCACAGGTAATCAAGGCCTTTACGACACTCATCAGATAATGTGGGACTTCATGAGCAGATTCTCCAAAGAGGTTAACGAGGTCGATGCATAATGCCAAACATCCAGGTCAATGGACACAGTTTCCACTACCTTGAGATCGAAGGAGAACTGCCAACTGTTCTGATGCTCTGTAGTACCGGTCTTGACTCCAGGCAATGGAGAGAAATGCTACCTCTGATCGAGGGCAGGAGGATCTTATGCCCCCACTACTTGTGCTACCCCAAGTCCGGAAATTGGAAGGGCGAAGGGGACATAGACTCGTGGACGGACTACCTCGCAGCAGAGAGTCTACTGCTGAAGGAGGATGGACAAGTCGATATTCTCGGCCACTCATATGGAGGCTTCATCGGACTGATGCTAGCTGTCAACCACCCTGAGAAGATTAGGAGGATGGCGTTCCATGAGCCAACTGTCTGGGGATGCCTCCAGCACACGGAAAGGGAGGACCTCAAGAACGAGTTCGGGGAGGTGGTCGAGACATTCTTCACAGAGGGATTAGATCCAGAGGACTTCCTGAGAGATTTCGTCGACTACTGGAACGTACCAGGTGCGTGGGACTCCATGTTGGATATCCGTAAGGACATGTGGAGAGAGCTTCAGCCGAAGATACTCAGTGAGGTCAGAATGCTTTGCTACGACAAGACCCCTCCGTCGTTCTACGCTGTAATCAAAAACCCGATCCTAATCACCCTCAGCAATGAAACGCCGCCACATCAGTTCGAGGCCTGCTCCCTACTTTCTAGAGTACTTCCAGATGCCAGGGTTGAGTATGTTCCCGGTGGGCACATGGGTGTTATCACAAAGTCTTCCGAGGTAATGCCTCACCTGGCCGAGTGGCTCAACAGCTAGGGTATCAGGCGCCCTTCCATTCCGCCTGCTACTTCGATGACCTGACCGGTGATGTGGCCTGAAATGCTGTCGGACGAGAGCATAACAACCATACTGGCGACGTCTTCGGGGGTTGCGAGCTTCTTGAGCGACATAGTCGCAGTGGCTATTTCTACCATCTCATCATCAACGCCCTGCTCCAACTTTTTCGGTGTTACAGTCCACCCCGGAGCGACAGAATTCACCCTCACTCCTCCCAGATCCGATACATCATTCTTGAGGGACATCAGGAGGCCCGACGTGATGGCTCCCTTGGCCGCCGCATAGTCGGAGTGCCCAGACTCCCCATAGATACCTGCAGTCGACCCCACCATTACCATCGATCCAGCTTTCGCCTTGGAGGCGTGAGCCAGGAATGAGCGCGCGGTGTTCACAGTCACTCCGAGGTTAGACGCCATGGTCTCTGACCACCTGAATGGATCGATCTCCCAGAGGGGCTTGGAGACTGGGGGGTAGCTACCTGCGTTAGCTATGCAAACGTCCAGCGAGCCAAGCTCAGAGATCACTTCCGAGATCAACCTGGTTGCTTCCATCGGGTCTCTTAGATCAGCGCCCATAGCCACTGCCCCAAGCTCCTCGGCCAGCTCTATCGCTGACTCCTCGGACTCGTGGTAGTGAACGACTACCCTAGCTCCCTCGGTGGAGAATGCTCTGCAAATGGACTGGCCGATGCCACCGGCCCCTCCAGTGACGAGAACCACCTTGCCGGCTAATCCCGTTTCCATGACCGACGGACGCGGTCATGCTACTTATCTGGTGCTAAAACGAAATCAACTATCCGAGATCCTGAGGAACATTCCTCTGGAGTTTGGAACAGTAGGCTTGAATCCCCATCTCTCATAGAAACCGTCGACATCAGCCATGAGATTGATGTACGAGAGCGGAGATGCCTCCTTGAGGATATAGTCCATCAGGGAGTGCATTATCATGGTCCCGCCCCCTTTCCCCTGCCACTTCTCGTCAACAGCCATATCACAGATGTGGAAGACCGTTCCCCCGTCTCCAACCACTCGGCCCATTCCTACTGCCTCTCCAGACTCGCTCACTCTCAGAATGACAGAGAAGAGCTCTGAACCAAGTCCCTTGGTCGCACCTTGAATCGTTCTAGCCCTCATTCCAGCCTTTTCGCGTAGCTGTAGGTAGGTATCAACGTCGGGAACTCCCGCTTCAATCGAAAACAGTGAATCACTTCCTACCGAACTTCTTCTTCCTTTGCCCACCAGACTTCTGTCTGAAGGACTTCCTCTGAGCCCTCTTCTGACGATTGCCCTTGGAGGGAGAGGAGGACTCCTTACTGCCTTCCTGTTTCGACTTAATCATCTGTTCCCGCATCACAGCTCCGATCACTCTGAGTATCCCCTCTTTACTTGATTCACCAGTGGCTTCCATAGCGTCACTGGAGGATAGTATCAGCCTCCCCTCCCTAGCGAATGGCCTCGAAGGATGACTCGCCTCGGGCTGTTTCTTCGTCTTTCTGATTCCAGCCTTGTTTGCAGCCCAAGCCACAGCATCTAAAGTGGGCCGTGGAATACTCGACCCCCTGCTGACCCTACGTCCAGCGGATCTAGGGAGTCTGGAATCGAAGTAACCGGTCCATACGGTGATCTTGCTGGGGTCCCCGGCCATTCTATCATGCCTCTCTCAGGGGTCGTGTGACTTGAGGGCTTCGTGCACTCAGTCCTCTAGGAGGATTCCTGATGCGACTCCATGCATACCCGGCCTGCTGGTGATTTTCACCTTGCCCATGCTGGTATCCACTATCGAGCCCTTGGTTACGATGTTCCTCCTGATGAAGTTCGGATCCGCGTCATTTGCGATTACACTGTTGATAGTGGCCTTGACGGTCGTGCCTTCATTGGGAATATTCACGTTGACAGTGTTAGCTGAAAGTAACCTTGTGGTTTGGGAGCCAGCGTTCTTCCTGTACATCTTCCTATCGTCCTTTTCGCCGATGTAAGCGTACTGCGCTTCGCTGGAAACCTCGGTTCTCCTCTTTCCTCTGTATCGGTTGGGGCGCTTCAAGCGTCCACCAGAGGGCTTGCGTCGAGAGATGCCGTGCCACTTCGCCATGCGTCCCGCCGACTGACCTCCCTTATTTCAATCGATTGGAGGTGATAAATTGTCTCAAAGCCAGCATTACGTTATTGGAGTACGTCCCTCAGGCTGGTCCATGAGTGAGGCACGGGTCAGGAAGAGGAAGCCTGTGAGGCATAAACAGATGCGCGATGTCGAGAGACAACTCACCGAGTCTATGGGGCTGGAGGTAGATATGTCGTCGGCTTTCATTGAGCTAGCGCACTTCGAGGGGAATGACATCCTAATCCTAGATAGGAAGATAGTGGCAATGAACATGGAAATACACGATTCAAGGAGTTGGGTCCCAACAGTGAGAGGAATTATGTTTTGGAAGCCAGAGAGGAGCTGGGCTGCTGTAGACAAGGGAGCCATACCTTTCCTGATGAACGGCGCCGATTGTATGGGGGCCGGGATTCACATAGCCGACCCTTCAATAGAGCCTGGAGGATTCGTTTGGATCAGGGATCAAGAATCAGGAGCCCCACTGGCGTCCGGAATAGCGCTGGTAGATGGGGAAGAAATGATGGAGATGATGAAGGGAAAGGCCATCTCTACAGTCCATTGGATTGGAGACGAACTGTGGAATATCGAGACTTGAGCCCCCATCTTTGATGAAGGGGCGCGTGTACGCAATCGCATGCGGAGCACTTCCCTGATGCTCGTGCTCCTCTTGCTTATGCCTGCTCTCACAGCGGTTGCGGACGGGGGCGTCAATGAGCAGACCTCATTGGAGGGGACGCCCATCTCATCAGTTGAAAGCCACTCTGAGGCATCTGCAGGAGAGCCTTTCGACATCTCTGTAACCATCACTCAGGAGGCAAGTGAGAATATCACTTCCGTAAACTGGATAACCCAGATA